>JAUXAU010000044.1 GCA_030619765.1 Thermoplasmatota archaeon | reverse complement strand
TATCTTGAAGCAGGTCTACCTATTATTGTCAGTGATCGTTTACAGCTAATAAAGAAAACTGTAGTAGAAAACAAAGTTGGTTTTCCTATAAAAGATGAGGAGTTCAGCAATCTTCGTAACATGATTGAAAAAAATGACTATGAAGAACTCAGAAAAAATGTTTTCAGAACAAGAGAGAAATTATTGATAGACAACCATGCAGAAAGATTAATAGAATTTTATGATAAGGTTATTCAAAAGCAAGCTTAACACAAAATATATAGCATTTGATAAGTTGCCACTCTAGGATACAAATAAGGACGGATATTGAAATGAAAGCCCTGTTATGTAGTATTCCTGCAACTTTTTCCCAAAGGCAAGAACGTGGCGCATCTCAAACAACACCTAAGATCGCAATTGTCTCTCTGTTACGTTGGATGGAAAAGTTTGGATATTCTGGTGATTTCTATGATATTGATATGCTTCATCCTTCTGCAGATGAAATATTCAATCATTTTAAGCATAAACAACCAGATGTTGTAGGGCTAAGCGCGATTATCTCAGGCTCCTATCTTCAAGTAAAAACAATCTCAAATATCATACGCAGAGCCTGCCCATCAACATGGATTGTTCTTGGAGGGAATATGGCAGCATCTGCCAATGTATTGTTAAGAAAAACCGATGTCGATGTCTGCTTTCTTGGGGACGGGGAAAAATCATGGGTCGAATTTCTTAACTATGTAAAGGTTAACGGGACAAACAAGGATGTAAAAGAGTTATCCAAAATCAAGGGAATTGCTTTTATAATTGATCAAGATGAAATGGAATTCACAGGTTACGGGGAACCAATACCTGGTAACAAAAATTCATTTCCTGACTATGAGCTTCTGTCACGGGGCCTTATATCTAGACCAGATCTGGCGGATAACTATTTTCGAGAAAGTAAGGAATATCTTCTGTTTAAGTATGATCCACGCACCTACGAACCCCACAGGAAACCTAAAGTAGCTATAATATGGACTACGAAAGGATGTGTAAATAGATGTACATTCTGTCAACGTTTTTGCAAAGGTTACCGACTTTTTGATTTGGAAAAGCTAGATCGTCATATAGTAGAGCTGAAAGAGAAGTACGATGTACAATTCATCCAAATCACTGATGAATCCTTTGGTTCGAATAAAAAACATGCTTACGAAACGGCAAAAATAATGAAGAAACATAACATACTATGGTTTTGCGGCGGAGTACGATGTACTTCCTTTACATTAGAAGATCTCAAATTCTTGAAGCAGTATGGATGCGTTGGATTAACATTTGGAGTGGAGTCGGGAAGTCAAAAAATTCTAGATATCATGGAAAAGAGATTCACGATGGACGATACCTATGCTGCTCTTATGAATGCAAATGAATGTGGACTTTTAGCCCCACCATCTTTTTGCATAGGGGTGCCAGGTGAAACCGACCAAACGATCATGGAGACAGGGCAGTTTCTAGGAAAAATTGCTCGAATGCTTGGTATCGCGCCGAATGATCTTGTGTGCCCAATCTTTTACGCTTTACCACTACCTGGATCTCCACTATATGAATACGGACAGCTGCAAGGAGTTATTGGTAGTTCCGTAGATGAAGAGGAAGCGTATCTGATTCATATATCGGGTAAAGGTACCGAAAAAAGTAATTTTGTTAATCTTACAGGTATGAGCACCAAAACAGTCTTGTTCTGGGATTTCTTGATTCACTACGAGGCTATGCGTACATTTTATCGCAATCCCGTTAAAAAACAAAAACAGAACGGTAAGAATTCGTCAGGAGGTAAGAGTGATCTCCCGTTCGCAAAGAGAGTAGCTCGCATCTTTTGGAAGCCGATCACATCTCTAAACGAAATACTAATTTGTAGTCCTCTAGTCGCAAAGATACCTTCTCCCATGGTATACATCTTAATGCGAAACTTTCTTTACGCAGAATACAAAACACAGATTTTTCTAAGACACATTCTGAAAATTTTCGGAAGCGAAGGAAGGAAAATTGCACAACATCTTGAGTTTCATCACAAAATAAAAAAGTGCAAACCACTTACTGAGGTACAGTCTCTGCGAAAAATTAACAAGAGAATTAGGGAAAAACTTCCTGTTCCACAAACCTTATCGGAGAAAAACCAGCAGATTTTTCGTTTGGGTCGATGACCTAAGTATTTTTCCTCCCGCGACAAAAATCTCATTAAATGCTATCCTACATAATTCGGCCAACTACACGTGTTATAAGAGGTTAAACAAAATTAAGATGCATAGGAGGAATTTCTTTTGGCTCAATATCCTCTAATTTTATGTTATCTCTCTTTAAATCCCATAAAAACTCATTTACCTTATGTTGCAAACATAAACAGCCACAATCAGTTTTGGCATTAAACTCATCTGAGGTTATTAAATCCATGACCTCCCAATATCTATCACTCTGCCAAATTTTTTTAAATGGTGTATCAACAATATTGCCGATATGAAATTTTCTATAATTATCACTGAAAAACATCCCGCAAGGAGCAACAAGGCCAGACCCTGACATTTGAAGGATAAAGGGTGGACCATAACATAGTGCATATCTGCGTTTCCCTTCGCTTAATATTTTTGACCATTTTGCTTGGACTAAATATCTATCATCAGAACAAGATTCTGCTTCTCTTAAAAGAGGATGTAACTCAGAATATTTGGAGTAATCAATTCCAAGACTTCCCAATTCATCATCACTACAATGTTTGATAACAAGATAATCAACGCCTAGTTCTTTCCCTAGTTGTGTTAAGGGAAGTATTTGGTCACTAAGCTCAGGCATCAACACCATTTGCAGGCCAATAGTAACATCAAGGCTTTGTTCTTCTTTTATTTCCACACATTTCTTTATAGTATTGCGTACCTTATAAAAATAAGATTTTGGAACACCATGTATATATGCATATCTCTCAGGTTCTCCCGCAGAAATATTAAATCTTAGATATGTGAGACAAGGTAAAATGTCATGCAGTCTTTCATCCTTTAAAAGGTATCCATTAGTTCCAAGGGCCATATCTAGCCCAACTTCCTTTCCATGTACTATAACATCATAGAGAATTGGTGAACAAGTGCTTTCTCCGTCACTGACCAGACTTGTTGCCTTTACGCCAATATCAGCAGCATCGTCTAGAAAATCAAATGCTACTTTCTTAGTTATCTTCTTTCTAGGATTTTCTTGCAATTGTCCATAACAATATATACACTTATATGTACATGCTCTTGTTAAAGACCAATCTATCGTTACTGGGGATATCCGTTCACCGTCTAGCCAAGCCTCTACTCTGTCTAAATGATGAAGTAGTTTATGCCCATCCAATACATATTTTTGTTGCATAAATTTCCCTTAATCACATATTATTTTATAATTTTTTAATTTGTAAAGATTTTGTAATGTATTCTTGTAATGCATCTTTCCAACTTCTCAAAGACCTTAGTTTAACCGATTTGAGGGGAAGTGCCAATGGAGTATAAACCGGTGATTTAAAATCTTTATCTTTTGCTTTTAATATTTGTAAATTAGATGACGATACCTTCACAAATTGAGAAACAAATTCATATAAACTTACTTTTCCATGGTTTGCAACATGATATAACCCAAAGGGTTTTGCGCCTTCAACGATATCCAGAATTACGTTAGCTGCATCAATAGTATATGTTGGTGAATCGATTTTATCTATAGAAGCTTCGAGTTTTTCATCGCTTTGAAGTTTTCCAATAAGCATGTCTACAAATCGTTCTCCTCTATTTTGTCGAGGTCCAAACAAAAGTGGTAGTCGAATGATATAATGCTTACTACAAAATGTCTTTGTAAAGCATTCAGCTACGTACTTTGAAGCGCTATAGCTAGCTGTTGGACTTACGCAGTCATCCTCAGTGTAATAATCATTTTTTGTACCATCAAAAACTGAACTTGAGCTAATCTGAACAAAGATAATATTTCCCTCTTCACGCAGTCTTGCGAGATAAGAGACAGCGATTGTATTAACATCAAAAGTTTTTTGTGGATCACATTCACATTGTGCAATACCAACAAGGGCAGCAGCGTTGATAATGACATCTGGTACAAACTTTTCAATTGCTTGTTTCAAATCGTCCGGATCTGTAATGTCGGTATCTTTGTGCAATGCAGAATAGCAATTTAAATCTCTGTTTTTACAAACTTGTTCTAAAGCAGTTCCAAGCATTCCAGTAGAACCAAATAGTAAAATATTCATATTTTCAACTTAGTTATTATGAGAATAGAAATTTTTAATCTCTTCGGTAACAATATTTATCTGCTCATCAGTTAATTCTGGATAAATTGGAAGACTCAAAATTCGCTTCGATTGCAATTCTGCAATCGGAAAATCTCCCTCTTTATATCCGAGTTTTTTGGCTGGCTCCTGGAGATGAATTGGAAGAGGATAATGAACTTTTGTTTCAATATCTTTTTTGGAAAGATAGTTTTGTAGCTCATCACGTTTATCACATTGTATCATAAATAAATGATTGGTTGAATTTACACGACTTTTATCTCTCGGAAAACTCACAATTCCGTCGAGTTTTTCTTGATAGGTGGTAACAATATTTCGCAGTTTTTCATGCCATTCATCAAGGTAGTCTAGTTTTACGTTAACAATTGCAGCTTGAATTGAGTCAAGACGAGAATTATACCCCCAAAACTCACACTCATCTCTATTTCGTAGACCATGGTTTCGTAATTTTATTAGTTTTTCATAGAGATCCAAATCGTTTGTTGTAATCATACCGCCATCTCCACCAGCATTTAAGTTCTTCAGCGGATGGAGACTAAAACAACCAGCAATTCCAAATGATCCAGTTTTTTTATCATTGTATTCTGTACCTATTGCTTGAGCAGCATCTTCTATGACAAAAAGATCATGCTTTTTGGCAATTTCTAAAATGGGATTCATATCTGCTGGTCTTCCAGTAAGATGAACAGGAAGAACTGCTTTAGTTTTTGAGGTAATTGCATCTTCAATAAGATAAGGATTGATGTTATAATCATCTCGAACGTCAACAAAAACTGGTTTTGCTCCGGCATTTGCGATAGCCCCTGCTGTTGAAATAAAAGAATTTGGTGCAGTTATTACCTCATCATCTTTCCCAATATTCAATGCTTTTATGACTAGAAACAATGCATCAGTTCCATTACCAACACCCAATGCATACTTGCAATCACAGTATCTTGCAAAACGCTTTTCCAAATTTTTTACTTCTGAACCAAGAATGAAATCACCTTTATAAAAGATGTTTTTGATTTTATCTATAATGTCATCTTTTAGGTACTCATATTGCAAGGGAAGGTTAACGTATTTAACGGAAATCCTTCCGCTCATCGATAAAACTCCTTGATTGAATCAATGATGTATTGTTTTTGCTCATCTGTTAAATGTTGATGTACTGGCAAAGTGATAATGGATTTGGTGTGTTGCTCACAAACTGGAAAATCACCTTCTTTATAACCAAGGTACTTTGCTGCTGGCTGTAGATGCAAGGGTATCGGATAATGAATTTTTGCATCTATCCCTTTCCCAAGTAAATAAGAAAGAAGTTTATCCCTATCTTTAGCGTGAATAACATAGGTGTGATAAACTTGTTTAAAGTTTTCTCTTCTCGGAGGAATAGTAATACAACCATTAAGTTTTGAAAACTCCTCGTCAAATAGCTTTGCGTTTTCAATTCTAGTGTTTGTTATATAATCGGTTTGTTTTATGAGATGATTACCAACAATTGCTTGAAGTGTATCAAGCCTACTATTATATGCAAAAACAGCACATTCATCACGATTAATAAGACCGTGATTTCTAAGAAGAATAAGCTTGTCTTTTATATCATCTGAATTAGTTGTAATAAGTCCACCATCGCCCCATACATTAAGATTCTTTAATGGATGTAAACTAAAACCAGCGGTTATTCCAAAGGTACCAACATTTTTTCCATTAATTGCTGCACTTATTGCTTGACAGGCATCTTCAATAACCTGTAAATCATGTTTTTTTGCAATATTTAATATTTCTGGCATATCTGCTGGGCACCCTGTTAAATGAACAGGCATGATTGCTTTTGTTTTCTTTGTTATTGCATCCTCTATAAGATTTACATCAATAGTAAATTCTTCATTGTTATCAACAAAAACGGGTGTTGCGCCAGCCGTTACAATCGATCCTACTGTTGCATAGAACGTATTTGGGGTGGTAATTACTTCGTCATCAACTCCGATATTTAATGCTTTTAAACTTAAAAATAAAGCATCGGTTCCAGATCCAACACCAATTACATATTTTGTTCCAATTATTTCTGCAAAACTCTTTTCGAATTTTTCTAGTTCTTCGCCTAAAGTGTAGTCACAAGTCTCTATAAGTTTGTCTAAATCGTCAAATATTTTCTTATGATCCTCAAATTGCTCTTGTAGATATGAATAATTTACCTCCATAAATTACCTCCATAAATTCAATTATCACATTGTGGTATTTATAGTTTATAGCGATCAAGTGAATGTAAAACCTGTGCATATAACTAGGGTTTTTTAAAAAGGACCCGTAAAGGTCAAATCAGGAATATCCCAAGGAATATTTTTTTCTCTTTTCATAGATTTGGAGATAACAGATTTTATATCATTTGATTTCCATTCCAACATTTTAAGCACCGTTTGAACAATATCCTTAGTATTAGGATAGTAATATCTCGTCAGACCCCGTGTGGTCGGAGTTGGTATATCTGGTAAACATATTCTTTGAGGAGAAGTTTTCAAATTAGTAAATGTATTTTCAACAACTTTTGTTATCACCTCAGAGGCAAAACCACCAGATTTCCATCCAGAGTCAAGGACCATAAAACGTCCCGTTTTTCTAACAGATTTTATAATTGTATCACTATCGAGTGGTTTGAGAGTCCTAATATCAATTAGTTCTGGATCAACTCCCTCCTTTTCAATTATTTTTGATGCTTTAATTGATTCCAAGGTCATATATGATGTCGATGCGATTGTAATATCACTGCCTTTTCGAATAATTTTTGCCTTTCCGATAGGTACTTGATACGTTCCTTCAGGAACATATCCCGTAATGTTGTATAACCACCGATGATCAATAAAAATGATTGGATTGTTGTCTACAACACTTGAAATAAATAATCCTTTTGCATCGTAAGGGGTACTTGGCATAATCACTTTTAATCCTGGGATATGGGTATAAAGCGCCTGCAGATTTTGTGAATGCTGCGATCCTTGACCCCATCCGCGACCAATAATTGTACGAACAACCATTGGAATACTAGAAATGCCGCCAAACATATAGTGCCATTTTGCAGCATTGTTAACAATTTCATCAAGAGCCAAAAGTGTAAAATCAATTCTTTGATGAACAAGTATTGGTCTCATGCCAGTAAGTGCTGCTCCAATACAAATACCAGTAATCCCGTTCTCTGAAAGAGGCATGTCAAGAACTCTATCTTGACCGTACTTATCAACAAGTTTTAATGTTGTTCCAAATGTACCTTTGGGATCGGGAACACCGGGACCAATAATAAACGATGTCGGATACTCTTTTAAACATAAGTCAGTAGCTTCTTTTATTGCTTCGGTATACTTAAGTTCCCTTTTCTTGGCCATGGTTATCTACTCTGAATATACGAATTTTTCCAACTCATTCCTTGGAGGAAAAGAGCTTTTCTTTGCAAAATCGACTGCTTCTTCAATTTCAATTGAGATGTTGTGACTTATTTGTTCTATTTCTTTAGAAGTAACAATGTTTTTACTTAGAAGATTTCTTTTATATTTTTTAAGTGGACACTGTTTTTCCCATTTTTCAATTTCCTCTTTACTCCGATATCCAAGATTGTAATCATAATATGGACCACAATGTTCACGCCATCGGTATGTTAGGAATTCTAAAAATATTGGTTCGTGTGCTTTTCTAATTTTGTTTATTGATTTTTTAGCTAAATCATATACTTTTACAACGTTGTTACCATCTTCGCGATATGATTTTATGGAATGCCCTATAGCCACCGACGAGATTTTTCGATTTGGTTGCCTCTTTGAAAGAGGTGTTTGAACTGAATATAGATTGTTTTCGCAGATAAATAATACAGGTAATTTTCTCAACGAAGCATAATTTAGACTTTCATGAAATATTCCTTCTTCTACAGCAGCATCTCCAAAAAATACTACTGAAATATTGCCTTTTCCTTGCATTTTGGAAGATAATGCAGCACCAACTGCCATTGGAATAGTCCCTCCCAAAATCGGTGTTGCTCCTATGAAATTAACTGACAGATCAATTAAATGCATTGAACCACCTCTTCCCCGAGAACATCCTGTTACTTTACCATAAAGTTCGGCGAGCAATCCTTTTGGATCTCCTCCCTTTGCAAGATAATGGGCATGACTTCGATGATTGCTGAAAACATAGTCCTCTTTGGTAAGATTCTCACACACTCCAGCTGCAACAGCTTCTTGTCCTATACATAGATGAACCGGACATCTCATTTCTTGCTCTGGATACAACTCTACAATCTTTTCTTCCATTGAACGGATTAAATACATTTTCTGAAAAAGCGAAAGTTGTGTTTTCTTATCCATTTAAATATCTCCTCCACCTGGATTCTCAGCTTACTTTAAATTGACTTTTTGCATTAATTTGATATTGTGATATAAAGGATTGTTCAATCCATCTTTTATGAGTCTTGATTCATGTGCCTTGCAAATGCTTTTTATTCCGTCTTGTATTGAATACTTTGGTATAAAATCTAAAAATTCCCCTATTTTATCTGAATTTATATGGTACGAACGGATGTCATCAGTAGGAATAGTTTCGAACATTATTGAAGGATCTCCAATAGTATCCTTAATCAATTCAGCAATTTTGTTAACAGATAAATTTTGATAGCCTGCATTAAAAACTTGTCCATTAATCTTTTTAGCAGGTGCAGATAATAAAGCCTCATAAACTCTCACCATGTCTTTGATGTTAATATTTGGTCTAAGTTGTTCACCCCCAAATATTTTAATTTTCTTATTGATCAAAGCATGGATTGTCAAAATATTTACCACCAAATCAAGACGTAGACGAGGGGCATAGCCACATACAGTTGCAGGTCTTACCACAGCACGTTCCATGTTTGGTTCATCAAAATTTAATAATATTTTTTCACATTCAAGTTTAAATTTTGAATAATCTGTTAATGGTTCCGCAAGAACATTTTCTCTTACATTTTCTTCATTTTTTATACCGTAAACACTTGACGAACTTGCATAGATAAATCTTTTAACATTATTTTTTTTAGCTGCATCAAGAACATTAAAAAATGCGTCATAATTAATTGATTTTCCAAGATTTGGATCGAGTTCATAACTAGGATCGTTAGAAATGCAGGCTAGGTGTATTATTGCATCAATATTTTCTGCTGCATCTAAAACTTTATTTTTGTCACGGATATCTGCTTTGACTTGAGTTAAATTTGAATGATCTTTAAGATGAGAAAAAACATTTCCGTATAGATATAAATCATATACAGTAACATTATAATTTTTTTCCAATAGACTAGGTATTAATGCACTACCAACATATCCAGCTCCACCAGTTATTAAAACATTTTTAAATTTCTCCACTTTTACAACCTCACAATACTTTTGATATGAACATTATTTCATTATTGCTGAAATGTATTTTAATAAAGAAACTTTGTCTACTGGTTCTTTGTTGCCTATGATTGTTACAGCCATTGCACCAACTGCATTACCTATAAAGCCTACAATTTCCATTGGAGTTCCAATTGAAACTAAAGGAGTAGTTATTGAAAGGAATGCATCACCTGCACCCATACTATCAAGTACTTTGCCAGAGAGTGCAGGTATCTGAGCTAATCCTTTTGGGGAATACACCATGCATCCCTTAATTCCTCGTGTAATTGTGATATTATTACAAGATAATTTTTTCGATAAATCTTTTATTAGGTTGGGTAAATCACCCTCTTTATTTCTACTCTCCAATCTTATCTCGGGCTCATCAATGCATATATAGTCAGCCCTTGGATATTTTGAGATTGTGTTATACCCCATATTTCCGGCGTTTGTTTGAGTGTTAATTCCTACAAATTTTGATTCTTTGGCGATTAACTCTATCATTTGTTTATCAAACATTCCATGACCAAAATCCGCTACAATGACCACATCATAGCCAGGAAGTATTTTCTTCAAGTGTGTTTGAACTTCCTTACTTTGACCTGGATCCAATTTTGTGTCATTAAAAATATAAAATTCAAGAAGTTTTCTAAAGGGACTTTCTTCAAGAAATCGTCTTTTAACAATAGTTGGTGAATTTTTTTTATAATGAAACAATCTATTTATTTTCTTATTTAGATGCCGGTCAATGAAATCCTCTTGAGAATCTATTTCACCTAATAATGTAAATAGATCAACGTTATCGCAGAAATTTGAAACATGATTTGCAATTGCTAAGGTACCGCCAGCAAATTTCTCTCTTGAGAGATATTTTAATGCAATCATTGACTCTTTTCCAGATTTACCAATTGATTGTCCATATTGATATTCATCAATTATCGCCTCTCCAACTACCAATACTTTTAGATCTTTTATATTCTCTACGTAATCAATAATTTCCTTTGAGCCATACTGTTTTGAAAAATCAAATATATACTCATTTGCCTCTTTAGAAAAAACAGAGAAGAACCTATTTAATAGGTTTGAGGAACTGAAGGTTATTTCATCAGTAAATTTAAGCTCTCCATCGACACTTTCAACTGCTTCTCTTTCTAGATGAATTCCTCCTGTAACATCATTGCTAGGAGTGGCATAATCAGTTCCTTTAACGTAGATATCTGGCTTTAATAATTTGATAGTTTCAATAGCAGTTGGCCATTTATTTATTGATACATAGTCTACTGGATCTAATGCTGCTATAGATTCGGCCCTTAGGTTTTCTTCGAATGCTGGTCTGTGTGGACCTTTATTGACGTATCGGTCAGGTGTTACGGTAGTAACTAATATGTCTCCTAATTTTTTTGCAGCATTAAAATGACGGATATGCCCTACATGTAGTAAATCAAAGACACCGTGGCTGAGAATAACTCTTTTATTTTGCTCTTTCAGTTTTGATATAATTTCAGCTAATTCATCAAGTTCCACAATTTTATCCTTATACATTCCTCCACCTCATTTTTACATATAATTTTGATTAAATATAAATTATTTTATTTTGAAAGGTGCAAGAACCAATCTCTAGTTGCTTCTTTAATTTTTCTACGTGTCCAAATTGGTGCATCTTTCCAATGCTCTATATGATCTAACATAATTTTTACTCCTCCCTCAAATGTAACTTTTGGATTGTAGTTAAGTAGTTTTTTAGCTTTTGATATATCGGCAAATGTACAATCTGGTTCTCCTGGACGTTTTGGCAAATAAACTACGTCGCCTCCAAGAATTTCAACTAATCTATTTACACTATATGTACTTCCACTCCCTAGATTTATTATTTCATTTTCAATATCTGATTTGGCAGCCATATAGAAACCTTCTACTATATCATCTACAAAGGTAAAATCTCTGGTCTGCGTACCATCTCCTACAACTGTGAAAGGTTTGTTATGATATTTTTGCGCTAAAAAAACACCAAACACAGCCCCGTATGTACCCGTTGTTCGTGCTCTTGGTCCATATACATTAAATAATCTTAAGGATACTATGGGTAAATTGTATATTTTGTTCCAGTGCATTGCGTACTGTTCACCCAGGTATTTAGTTAGTGCGTAAGGGTATTCTGGTTTTATGGGAGCAGTTTCTGGTGTTGGATACTTATCTGGTATGCCATAGCAAGAGGAAGAAGCGGTGTATATAAATTTTTTAACATTATTTTTTCTAGCTGCTTCAAGAACATTTATCGTCCCATCAACGTTGGATCTATGATATTCTAACGGATTTTGTATAGAAGGTACAATATCAGCAAGAGCTGCAAGATGAAATACCCATGTAACATCTTTGAAATAATCTTTAATTGCATTAAAATAAGCAATATCAACTTTTTTTATCTGTAATTTTTCGTTATTGATATGATGAGAAAGATTTTCTATACGGCCGTTTGAAAAATTATCTAAAACAATTACTTCATGTCCCTCTTTTAACAACCTGTCTACCAAATGGGAGCCGATAAACCCACCGCCTCCAGTTACTAAAGTTTTTTCTTCAGACATACTTAACACAATCTATATGTTTTCATGGTTGATTTTATTATTTATCTTCTATCAGATGTCACAAAGATGAACGAGAGGGGTATTCAAAGATAGATTATTAAATATAACTCTTCAAAATAAATTTCCCTCATCGTTTCATAGAATTCAAAACAACTTTTTCCACTGCCTCATAAAGGTCCATTGATGTAAAGCTAGCATCCAATTTATGTTTGGATTGTTGTTCGCGGCCAACTCCTGTCAATACGTGTATTGCTTTACAGCCAGCTTTTTGTCCAGCCATAATATCACTGAGACGATCACCAATCATAAATGACTGTGTTAAATCAATGTTTAGATCTTGAGATGCTTTGAGTAACATCCCAGGCTTTGGCTTCCGACAGTCACATTCTATCCTATATGCTTTTATTTTTGCATCTGGATGATGAGGACAATAATAAAAAGCATCTAAATACACATCTTTTTTTTCCAACTCTTTTTCTAATGCATTATTAAATACATGTGTGTCTTTTTCTGGGTAATAACCTCTGGCAACACCAGATTGATTTGAAACTACAACAACCTTAAAATTATTCTTGTTTAGAAGCCGAATAGCTTCTGCAGAACGTGGGATTAACCTGAGTTGATCTATTCTATGTGCATAATGTGGTGGATCCGTGTTATAACCCCATCTCTGTCTAGAAATACTGCTTTATTCATTAAGCAATCCCGTTTTTAATAAATCTCAAAGGATAGGTTCAATCGCAATATTCGCTTCATCATTTCTAAGAGGTATAATTTCATCAAATAATAGTTCCATAATTTCTTCTTTTGAAAGGAATTTGAGATCTCTAGATGTGTATTGATTTAATTTACTGTGTTGTGCATTATGATACTCTGATACTTCGAATTTGATATCTGGTAGTTCCAACTGAGGAGGAATAATTAGCATGTCCTCTGTCTCGAATGCCATTTTCGCCTCCGTATCTGTCATTAGTTCTTCAAAGATCTTTTCTCCGACTCTTGGACCTACAATTTTCTTTTTTATATCATCTTTTGCATAACCATATTTTTTACTGTTTTTTTCAATAATCACATCTGCTAAATCTCCAAGCTTAACCACAGGCATTTTTAAAATGAAATTCTCTCCTCCCTTTGCCATCAATGTAGCTTTAAAAACTAAGTCTATAGTATTTGATATAGACATCACAAATCTAGTCATATCTGGATCTGTGATAGTTATTGATTTTTTTTCCCTGATTTGATTTTCAAAGAGCGGAACAACAGAACCTCGAGAAAATAGAACGTTTCCAAATCTAACATTAGAAAAAATTGTTTTTCTAAAGCCTTTATACTCATTTGCATCTATTATAAGTTTCTCAGCTAGAAGCTTAGTTGCACCCATTGTATTAACAGGATTAACTGCTTTATCAGTACTAATGTTTATTACTTTCTCTACCCCGCTGTTTAATGCTGCCTCTATAACGTTTTGTGTACCAAGCACATTTGTTTTTACAGCTTCAAATGGATTGTATTCGCAAAGTGGAACATGTTTAAGAGCAGCCGCATGGTAGATAATATCTATATCTTCCATTGCTAGCATGAGTCTATCTTTATCTCGGATGTCGCCAATTAAAAATCTTGTATCATCTCTCTCCCCAAACTCCTGTTTCATTCTAAACGTGTTATCTTCATCATTACTGAAGATTCTAACAACGTCTGGTTTATGCTCTAGCAGTCTTTTTACAATTTCACTTCCAATGGATCCAGTTCCACCGGTCACCAAAATTTTTTTATTTCTAAACATTTTTTCTAATTGTTTTTCCATTAAAATCACCCCCAACAATTTTCAATCTTATCAGCAATGCAATCAATATCTTCAGTAGTTAATGTTGGATATAGTGGTAACGTAAGAACTTTTTTAGATATTTTTTCTGTTTTGGGTAAATCCCCTTCTTTGCAATTGAATTTTTCTCTATAAAATGTTTTTAAATGAACAGGTTCAAAATATACTTTCGTCATTATTCCTGCTTTTTCCAGATATTTTTGCAATTTCTCCCTGCTTTTATTATCTTTTAGTTGGATTGTATACATTTGATAAATATTATAATGATCTTTTAAACCTGCGGGTATTTTTATATCTCTAAATTTTGACAATTTCTTGTGATAATAGTTGGCTTTTTCCCGTCTCATTTTTATGATCTTATTAATCTTTTTTAATTGAGATAATGCTAGAGCTGCAGATATGCTAGACATGCGGTAGTTATAACCCACTTGTATATAATCAAAATCTTTAGTTGTTGAAAAATAACTTCTTCTATTTTCTAGACGTCCATGTGAACGAATAAGTTTTAATTTTTGATATATATCTTTCGTATCTGTTACTATGATCCCTCCTTCACCTGCAGTAATAATTTTATTTTGACAAAAACTAAACATAGCTGAGTGGCCAAATGTTCCCACTATTTCATTCTTAATCTTTGAGCCAAGAGATTCTGCAGCGTCTTCGATTAATAATAAATTGTGATCCTCAGCTATTTCTCTTAAAGCTTTGATACTTTTACATGGAGCTCCAGCATAATGAACCGGCATAATTGCTCTGGTTTTGATTGTTATTTTTTCTTTAACATCTTCTAGATCTAAACCATAAGATTCTTCTTCAATTTCAGCAAAAATTGGTTTAGCACCAGCTAGTACAACCGAATTAGCTGTAGAAATAAACGTGAAAGATGGTACAATGACTTCTCCCTTTGTAATATTGTGCGCCAACAAATCAGCATGTAACGCTGAAGTACCTGAATTAAATGATGATGCGTATTTTGTTCCCACAAATTTTGCAATATCTTCCTCAAGTTGCTCGATTTCTGGTCCTGTTGCCCAATAACTTCCTCTTCTGATGACTTTTGCAACAGACTCTATATCCTCCTCGTCCCAATACAATTTAAACAGTGGTATTTTCCAATTCATTTTTTGATCTTCCTTATAATTTTTACAGGTACCCCATAAGCCAGTGTATTATCTGGAATATCTTTATTGACAAAACTATGTGCCCCTACAACTGTGTTTTTACCTATGGTAACGCCAGGCATGACAGAACTATGTGTACCAATTCTTGCATTTTCTTTGATTATAACTTTTCCCTTCTTATCATCTATTGTAGAATGAGTATATATTGAACAGTGAGATCCAATTTGAACATTTTTTTCAATTACGACTCCATGGATAGCATTTATGTACGTAAAGGCTCCGATGTCTGTATTTTCACCAAGTTCTAATTTGTCTTTATGTTGTATTAGGAAGTAATATTTCCGGTGAAGTTTTTTTTCCTCGATTTTAGGGAATTCCCAATAATCAAATCTACTCCCAGGCATTCTAATAACCTCGTATCAGTAAGTAATTTGTTTCTGGATTAATTTATCATCGATTTTTAAATCCTTAAAAATCTTTACAATTTTTTGCGAAGCTCTACCATCTCCAAATTTATTTTTACATCTCCCTACTTTACTCAAAAAATCCTTGTTGTTAAAGGCAAAATCAATTACATTCAATATTTTGTTTTTCTCAGGTTCTACATCTATGATATTTTCAGATCTATCTCTGCCTTGCTGTCTATTACCAATATTTATAACTGGTATTTTAAAAGAGGGTGATTCAATAATACCACTACTTGAATTCCCTATCATTAAATCAACCGATTTCATGAAACTCAAATAATCATCATGAGGTAAATTTTTAAACACATGAAGATATTTTTTTCCTCCATATTTTTCAATCAAGCTTATCAATTTTCTCCCACCTGCATCACAGTTTGGATAAAGTATAACAGTCTGTTTTTTTAATGTATCTAAAGCCAAAAATAATTCTTTCATTTGAAAATATCCTCTATCTTTGAGGGTTGTAATAGGGTGTTGAACGACGAGGAAAGTTATATTATTTGGATTTAAGTTATATTTTTTAAAAACTTCATTCTTTGACTTTAACTTTGTATTTAATATTGTATCGAGTGTGAGAGCCCCTGTAACAAAAATTCTTTTTTCATCTTCTCCCATTTTTTTAATTCTATCAGCATTTTCTTTAGTATGTACAAAATGAATGTGAGCAATTTTTGTTATTGCATGTCGTATAGATCCATCTATAGCTCCAACTGATGCATCTCCCCCATTTATATGGGCAATGGGAATATTTAGATATAGTGCCGCTAAAGCAGCAGCTAATGACTCACTTCTATCTCCAAGAACTACGACAATATCCAGCTGATTCTTATAGAAATAATCTGCAAAATGTTGGATTCCTGACGATAAATAATTGGCCATATCTTTTAAATTATCTCCTTTTAAAGACATCTGAACTTTCACAGATTTTGAAAAATCTTTTTCAACAAGTTTATAGGTATTACCAAATTCGGATAAAAGATGCATACCAGTTATTATAGGTATTAAGTCCAATTCTCCATCATTTTCTATTGCATCCATTAGCGGCTTTAAATATCCATATTCTGCCCTAGTACCCGTGACAACAGCGATTTTTCTCATATTAATCATCATTATCGATTGAATTATGATTATCCATATTAATATATCTCTACATACACTTTTAACAAACGTATCAGTTTCTTAATTATATCATTCTTAATGTATGCAAAGATCCATGGATGACGGAATTTATTTGAATGAAGTAAATCATCGTGCTTTGACCAATACTTAATTCCGTTTATTATTAACAAGGTTACACCCGATCACCAGACTGTATGTCCCATGCACCTATGTACCAACGACTAGGGGGATCATAAAGCTTATCAACATTGTTCTTTGTTACTCCTAATGTACTAGGATAAACTTTAACAAATTCATTTTCGTTTGCAATCAATGTCGTCAGATGTCCAGGGATATATCCGAACTTCAAATTCACACATTCATCCTTCCATGATTTAGAAGTTGTAAAGAGAAAAAGTTTCCGCTCATTATTTATAGATCTTTTTAAAAGAGCTTTGATGCTATCTCCAAAAGTAATTTCTTTATCAAAGGATAGAATTAAAACTCTATCAAAAATCCCCTTTTTTTCTATGATGGCAAAGCAGGTATCATTTATGCAAAGGAGTTCTGTTTTGGTAGGGCGATCTAAAAATTGTAATTTCCATTCTTTGAAATTATATGTAAAATGTGTAAATCCAGATTGTTTTTTCATCAATCTTCCAAAAATCCTTTTAACTTCTTCGCCGCCATATGGAGGAGAATATATGGTACAATCTGATTTTGGTAGGGGAGTATTATCATTCGAAAATAAATAGTAAGTTTTAAATAGTGATGCACCGGCATTTAATAAACGTCGGAAGCTTACATTATTTTCAGTTACAAAAGCTAAGAGAAAAGTAGCACCTTTATCTGAGGCAACAGCAACTGATTCTTCGATTATTTTTGTAAAACACCCTTGGCCACGGGCAGATGGAAGTGTCCATGAGCCAGTCATTATTCCAACGGTTATTCTCGAATTATTTGCAAGTAAAACTTTGCGATAACTAACGCCTGAGCCAGCAATAATTTCACCATCTTTCTTTAGGATCATTATATCTGCTTTTAAGTTACCAACTTGACGATTAAAGTACCAATTATATACATCAATGCTGCCCCAATCTCCAAAACATTGGTTTAAATATTCAATATAACTTGATTCAAATCCTTTTGGGTTATGAATTACTTCAATCATTTCCCCTCTCTGTTATTTACTATAATATTATTAATTAATCATCAAGAATTTTTTTAGTAATATTTCCAATAGACGTCCACCATAACGAAGTTCCATAACGATCTTCAAGAGTTGTAAATAAAAGATCGAGATAATTCCGATAAGTTTCATCAAGACCATCATAGCTTATGATGCCGCATGCATCTTTTATTATATGTGCTTTTATTGCCAGTAACCCTCCATTTTCAATAATTTTAACAGCACGATCAATTGAACATGTATGTTGAAAATTTGAAGTTATATGCACTAGTTTGTTATTGTGCACTAATTGAGGATAAATCAAAGACACGCCTTTCATCCCGCTCATATTTGTAATTGCATTTTTTGATATGGGTGTAATTATATCTCTGGCTGAGGCAATAAATGACAAATCTACATCAATCATTGCATCTAACAGGGGTGGTGGTGCGTCCCAACTAGGTGGACAAATACCAGGAACAAAATCAATATCAGCTTTATTGAAAATGGATATAATTTCTTGGAGGATTTTTTTAAATTCTGAGTAACCTTGATGTTGAAATTCTGTTGGTATATTACGTCCCTTATGGCAGTGATGAAGCCCATGAAATGCAATTTCAGTACGTGGCAATTGCTTTAAATACTGTACGAATTCTGGATGCCGATCAAGTTGCATAGTTCCTTTTGGCCATATTTTTGCCAAATAGAACAAGTCACGAATATACGGAATAGATGCTAATATTTTCCGCGTCGGCTTTGGGGAAATCTCCCTCCAGTCTGCAGCGGTAAATATAGTTACCTGTAGTTTTTGATGGCGTTCCAGGAGCCAGTTAAGACGGCCCAATGCTCCTTTGTCTAAATCTCCGCCAGCCTCATAATAATCTGAAGATTTAGCAGGATGTACATCATCAATGCTAAAACAGATGGCTCCACATTTATTTGAAGGGAGCCAATCGATATCGTAATGGATTTTTCTTGAATGTTTTTTTGATGAAATTTTATATTGCATGTTATTCTCCAAAAATGTCGGTGGCAAGATCATATCACTCAATCATATCTATTTTAAATATCTCGTCTTTTAATATGCATCGTTTTGCTTTCTTACCTACTATTTTATCTAAATCAGTTGGTCTTAGTCCTGTAGATGGTCTCTTGATTATAATCATGCCTTCATTAATAATAGATCCTTTTTCAATATCTTTTTTAGCAACTATACTTTTTCTAACTAGGTTCATAATCTTTTTTTCAGACTTTGTTGGTTTTTTATCAAAACTTCCTAAGATTTTTTCTGTCTTTCTAATTTCTTTAACCATGCTTTTTAATTCATCAGGTTCCAAAGATGCTTTATGATCTGGACCAGGTAAACTTTTGTCAATTGTAAAGTGTTTTTCTATAACTGCTGCGCCCATGGCCGTAGCAATTATTGGAACTGATAAACCTAATGTATGATCAGAATATCCAACAAGACAATCAAGTTCTCGTTGTATTGTTATCATAGCACTTAGATTAACATCTTCTAGAGGGCAAGGATAATTTGTTGTACAGTGCAAAGCAATAATTTGTTCGTTTCCTTCTGATTTTATTGCATTAATTGCATATCCTACTTCATCTAGAGTTGACATTCCCGTTCCAAGAATTATTGGCTTACCTTTTTTTGCTGCATGTCTCAAAGCAGGAATATTTGTAATATCCCCAGAGCCGAACTTGTATGCAGGAACTAAATCTTCCAGAAAATCAATAGCGTCGAATGAATGGGGTGTAGATAAAAATATAATCTCTTTTTTGTCACAATATTTTTTTAGAGAGACGAAATCCTCGTAATTAAGTTCTAAGGATTTTATCATTTCAAGCTGTCCAACATCCTTTCCAATATTCTTTTTTGCGTAGTCAACTGAATTCAGCCCAGCTGTAACCACACCTTCGGACTTAAAAGTTTGAAACTTTACTGCATCTGCACCAGCTTCAACTGCTACATCAACTAACCTTTTTGCTAGCTCCAATTTTCCATTATGATTTACGCCTGCTTCTGCTATAATGAATGTAGGTTGGTTCTCCCCAACTAACTTATTTGAAATTTTTATTGTTTTCATTTATTAGTTCACCATGCAGTCCAGCCGCCATCAATCATCAGGACATGTCCTGTAATATATGATGATGCATCTGATGCTAGAAATATAGCAGAACTTGCTATCTCTTCAGGTTTACCCATCCTTCCAAGTGGAGTCTTTTCTTCATATTTTTTAACAAAAGCCTGTGGTTGGTTATCGTATATGCCACCAGGGCATATTGCATTTACTCTGATGCCATGTTTTGCATAATAGGTTGATAAATACTTAGTAAAAGTTATTATACCGCCTTTTATAGCTGAGTATACGGCTGGCATAGTTGTGTTAGTTTCTTCATAAATCGAGAAATCGGGTCCTACAACACCATAAATTGAGCCAAAATTGATAATAGAGCCTTTCTTCTGTTTTTTCATCTGTTTAGCTATTTTTTGACAACATAGGAAATATCCATTCATATGCATGTCAACATTTTTCTTCCAGGATTCATATTTGATATCTTCAAATTTGTCAGACCAGTCAGAAGTTCTTGGATATGCACAGTTGATCCATATGTCAATTCTTTTATCATCTTTAACAACTTTATTAATGCACGAGCTAATTGAACTAACATCGGTTATGTCCAGCTCAATCCACTTTAACTTTAAATCTGAATTTTTATTTTGTTTTTCTATTTCAATGCCTGCTTTTTCATTTATATCTGCGACATACACCTTTGCCCCAGCTTGCGCAAGGCCAATAGCTACTGATTTTCCTATTAATCCTGCACCACCTGTAACAACTGCTATTTTATCTTTTAACGAAAACTTTTCAGGAAATATCTTTTCAGTCAAATTTAAACACCTCGTTTTTCAGCAAAAATTCCACAAATAAAAAATCTATTTCATTATCTATATCAATCGAAGCCCCATCTGGCATTTCATAGATAATGGTTTTATCAGAATGAAGTGTATTTGTGCGTAATAAAAAATCACGATTATAAATGTATATAGAAGCATTTAATTCATATACAGGTGCAGCATCTTGCCTTCGGATAACAGAACTATCTTTACATAAATGGGCATATCCGTTTTTGTCAAGCTCTACCATATTAAAATAAGGATTTTTGCGTGCCTTACATACACTATACAAATTATTTGCATCAGTAGCTACAAATTTTTTAAACGCTTCATTAAGATTTTTCCGTTTTCTTAATGGTGCCGTTGGGTCTAAATCTACTATTAAATCATAATTAGTATTTTCCTGCTTCTCACAAAATTTTACAATGTGTTGCAGAACATGGATTTTAAACGCTTTATCTGTAGCCAACCCTTGAGGTCTCATACAAGGAACTTCTGCTCCAAACTTTCTTGCAACCTTAGCAATTTTTTCTGAATCAGTTGAACAAACTATTCTATCTGCTTTTCCCCATTCTTTAAAATACTCAATTGTATAGGCGATAAGGGGTTTTCCCAGCAGAAGTCGTATATTCTTATTCTTTATTCCCTTTGATCCCCATCTCGCACAGATTGTGCCCAAAATCTTCATCAACATTTCCTCTCTGAATTCAGCAATATTCTTTTTTGAATTTCATTATCTTTTTGAATGTTTTTAATGCTTCTGAGAAATTATTCATGACGTCCAGATTTTTATTATAATATTGTTCAAAAAAGTATTTTATTTGATCTTTATATGTATCATCTAAATTACATTGATAATGGATCGTTTCTTCTTTTCCACTTTTCTTTATGATTTTGATTGTATTTTTAAGCAGGTCTCCTTCTATGTATTTGTCATTGTAATATATCTGTATTTTTCTTTCTTTATCTCGGCTAAAACAGTCAAGATGTAAATTGCCTTTTCTATTTGAATTGCACGTTATTTGTGCATCGAGTATGTCTTCACCATCTATCTCTAAATTGCTGATTTTTCCGCAGTAGCCATCGATATCTTTTATCTCTCCAAATAGCCATGTTAAGTAATCGATTTCATGTGATAGATCTAAAATCACACCACCTCCCATCTCTTTTTTTGCGCTGTATGACTTAGAATAATCTTGCCTTGGCCGCCAATTTGGCAGATAAGAACTACAGATAGCTCTGAAATAAATCGGTTTTTCATCTCCTGATGTCAATTCTTTTAAATTGTTCATTATAGGATGAAATCTCATGTTGTACGCAACGTATGTAAATAATTTTCTTTTTCTGATTTCATTTTCTAGTTTATCTATATTTTCAAGAGAATGGGAAATTGGTTTTTCAATAAACAAATCAATATCTCTTTTTGCACATTCTAATGCTGTTGATACATGTAAAAACGTAGGATTAGTAATAAAAGCAACATCTGGTTTTATTGAAAAAACCTCTTCTAATTTATTAAACTCCTTGATCTTTAAATCATTTTTTTCTTGCCCTTTTTCAGTTCGGTATGCATATAATTCAAAATCGTAATTATCTTGTATTATACCAGCGTGTTTTTTTCCTATAGAACCAAGGCCGAGAAAGATTATCTTTAATTTACTTGGCTTTTTCTTTTCCATTATATTTGCCATAAATATTCTATTACTTAAGACTTGGTTTATGAGGCTATTAGTCTATCTTAAGTGGAGACCAATGTTTTCAACTCGGGTTCAATTGATTCTCTTTTCCATACAGGATCTTTAAGTTTCCATAACCCGTCGCTTTTTTCAAATATATCTCTGTTCCAGAATTTTTCAACAATATCCCAAAATTCTTTGTTAGTATATCCTGTGAAAGCAAGCCAATCGTCAAGCATTTTCTGATCAAGTTTATGGTCGTGTTCCTTAACAAACTTTATGCCCTCTTCTCTTGTAATCTTTCTAGATCTAATCCAATAGCAAGCAACATCTGTAGCTCTATGAAATCCAAATTTAGGATACTTGAGCCAAGCATTTATTAGATATCCAATCGTGTCAACTTGATCATAATCCTCGATATACCCTTCTCTTTTCCATTCGTGAGTAATATCTCTAAAACCGTATTTCTTTGCTATTTGATAATTGTGATGTCCATCCCATGGAACAAAATAACTTAGGTATACAGGATCTAATTTTGCTTTTTCAATCTCTTCTTTTGTTGGATAGACCAATGAATTCAGATCTTTCTTAGATATGCCTTTTTTTTCCCAGTATTTCAAATCAATTGGTGTAGCAACTGTATTGTAGATTTGATCTTTTGCTGAGTAGGTCTCTCCTTTCTGCACTCCTCCATATTCGTAGCTAACATTTTCGCCCCATATCACTAGAGGTATATTATAATTAATTGCAACCCTTATAGGAAATACATAGATTATAAGATCCATGGGCATTGCACCAAAACCTTTTTCTTCAAAACCGATCCGTGTCATTTTTCTTGCCAAATCTAGGTTTAAATTAAAGGAAAGTATATCACAACCAAATGCGTCACTCATATTGTTGAAATTACGTCTTCCTGTTTCTGTTGAAGTGAAAATTGATGCAGCACTTACCAGTAGAGGATTCATCCCCATAAGTTCCTTTATTACATATACTTGAAAATAGCTGTCTTTTCCTCCACTTACTGTAATTATGCAATCATAGTATCCATCATCTCTTCGGTATTTATCACAGAGTTTTTCGAGTTCTATCCATCTAGCTTTCCAATCTACATTTTTTCTTCGTTCATAAGCGCAACAAGCCTGACATATTCCTTCGCTATCAAGTTTCACTCCGGGTTTTGTATCAGGCATGACACATCTCTTACAATATTGCATTTTTTTCTCCTCCGTTTATTTCCCAGGATAAAGATTTAGAGATGAATTGAGTTTTATATTAATAAACTTTTTATTTCATGTAATTTCAAGAAAGATTCTAAACATCTGCTCAATTTTTTAAACTTATCTTAATATTCTATAGTTTTTCCAAGCCTTTACGTACACATCAGCAATGTTTTTATAGTCATTCTCAGTATATTTCCACCCATAATCATATATATATCTACCTTCTAAAGATATTGTATTTCTGTAGAATTTATAGATAAATTTTTTCCTTTTATTCACATCGATACCATAGCTAGGATTTCGTATAATATTAAATATAATCTCAGGTAGTTCTTTGAGATCTTTTACTACCAATGCTAAACCTTTGTTAGCATAACTCTCATGCCCAAAGGTAATAAGAGGTTTATTCATGATAATAGCTTCATAACCTACTGTTGAATTAATAGTTAAAGTAGCAATTGCATTATTCATTAAATAATATGGATTTACAGTATACGGGATAAATTGTATATTTTCTATTTTAATCAATTGCTTTGCTCGATGATAGTTTATTTCACTACCTAACCAATGTGGATGTGGTTTAACATAAAGATTTGTATCAATGGGTAGACAATGAGATATCTGTTTTAATAGATTATACTGATCGAGAAAAGGTTCTCTATATAATATTTGAGCATCGATTAAGTAATGCATAGGGAAAAAAAAGAATTTTTTATTTTTTTCTATGGGCTTTAATAAAGATGAGATAATCATTTTTCTGATTATAGAGTTGAAATATTGGCTGATAAAAAATCGTGTGCTTTCATAACAATCTTCAATTTTATTTCTTCTCCTGTAGTTGAAAAACTCTTTAAACTGTCTTGTTTTTTTCCAGATTATAGAAGGATTAAACAAAGAGAGATTTTGGAGGACTTCATTCGACCAGGATTTATAAGGAATATCTCTTTTTGTTTCGAATTCTTCATTCTTTTTTCTATAATGTTCTTCGCATTCTTCTTCATTATAACTTTTATTGTTCCATTCTATTAAATCATAGTTTTCATTAGTAAGAATGTTAGAAATACCAAATTTACCTGGGACTAAGTTTAATACTTTTACATCGGCTCTTTTTGCAGATAACAGTGGAACGGTCGATGGCAGATCTGAAATCAAAGTTGTTGAGAATATATCTGTTTTATTTTCTTTAAAATATTTTCTCCAAAAAATAATATGCTTGGCTGTTAGTTCAAATATTCTTTCTTCTAGTCTTTTGTTACCTTGAATATCTTTTATGTTTCTGCTATAATGTTTCAACACTCTTAAAGGATGTCTAAGCCATCTCTCAGCCTCTTTAATTTCTGAGAATGTTAGTTTTCTTTTAAATATTTCATCATCATAGATGTATTCAAATTTTACCTTTTTCTCAACTTCAACATATTTTTTTGCTTCCTTCACCCTAGAAACGATCCTAACATCCCATCCATC
This sequence comes from Thermoplasmatota archaeon, assembly GCA_030619765.1. GTDB lineage: Archaea > Thermoplasmatota > E2 > DHVEG-1 > DHVEG-1 > JAGLML01. Next base: position 3,053 of record JAUXAU010000044.1, on the reverse strand, counting down.
AGGCAGATATTTTCCAATGCCATATTTGAACTCACAGTCCTCGCCAAATCTTCCTGTACCGCCGAAGAATACAATATTGACCATTTGTCACCTAACGCATTTTTGATATTTTATGTTTTTTCCTCTCTTTCATATAATTCCTTGTATTTCAAGAAGAAGCTTCCTAAAAATAATCCTAAGTATAGTAAACTAAGAGCTATAAGAAGATATCCGTCTATTTTAAACAAAACGCATACGAACAAAAGAAACCACAGATCTGTTGCATCAAAAAACAATCTTCCAAAGTAATTGTAGAATATTTGTATTCTTCCTTTAAGGAATCGATTATACTCTTTATCCGTTTCCCTTTCAAATTCATCTACGACAACACCCTTTTTCAAATCAATGTCCCTAAGAAAATGTAAATATATTGAGTGCATGTACGTTTTCATAATCATTGCCCAGGCACAAACAAAGCCAAGAAGAAGATAAACAGTTCTTTCAGTATTTGTATAATTTGAAAATCCAATACCAAAAAGTGCAATAGATGCAACTGTTATATGATAATTCCAGTCTAGAAATTTCCCTGTTTTATTTGCTTTCCCAATCATTCTTGCAACTTTTCCATCCATTAAATCCAGAAAATAGGAGAAAATTATTAGAATAGCCCCTAAAACTTTGATCCAATAAACATTGAAAAACAATAAAAAGGCACCTGAAGCACCTACTATTATCATCAGAATACTTAGTAAAGTTGGTCTTTTCAAACCTAATTTTACAAGAAAATATGATACATAAAATGATGGGTATACAAGAGGTCTTCTCCATATGGGGTAGCTCTTAGGAGGTCTCCCGTATTTTCTGATATCTTTTAACTCAATTTTTCCCATTATTTGGGTATTGTGCTTAACAATAATAAATAATTGGTTTTAACAACAACTGTTAAGAGTTTGTTATTTTCCTCTGCAATTTCCCACAGGAAAAAAACAAATTTTTTATCCTAAAAAGTTTTATTCCGTTGCTTGTTTAAAAGCTTTTTGAGGCCGTTCTTCGATTTTATACTTGTCGATTTATATCCAAACACACGAACAGCTTTTGAAGCTAATAGTAGATATCTTATCAGGAGTATCCCCCTTAACTATGTTCCTTAATACTCTATTTCTATACATATCCTAGGATAAAACCAAGAATACAAAGAGAAGGTGATGGATATGGAAATATATCTATGATATAGAGTAATATAATAGAAAATCATTATGGATAGATTTATGGTATTTGTATAGCTTAGGATAAGCATAGTTCTCTTCTGAGAAGTTTTTCAAGTTCTTCAAAGATGTTTTTCTTCTGCAGTCTCCATGTTGCAAACATGGAGGCAATATATTGATAATTCTCAGAACCATCTATTGAACGGAATGTTCCAATGATCTTCCTTATAATCACATGTTCACGTATCGCTTGTTCACCAAGATTATTCGTCGGTTCCATCCCAGGATACAACAAACAGGTATACCAACAGCCCAGTCCATTCCTCAGATACGTTATCAGTGGTCGTGTATGGAGAGCACTATCATATTTTTCTACGATTTCTGCAAGTTCCTTCTCCCATATTCTTTTCTGACGTTTCCGTTCCCTCATCGGTGGATCTTTCCCTAGAAACTCTTTCAATAACCGATATCGTTTATGGATCTCCTTGGATAATGATTCTCCTTCTTTTGAAATGTTCTTATTGCTGTCTACTTCTCTTAGAAGATGTGCCCAGCATCGTTGAACCACTTTCAAATTCTTATACACTTTCCATCCATCGGTTATATCAGCACCATTGTAATCTTCACCGAGTATCTCTTCCAATACATCCCGTCCTCTGGATTCTCTGATAACGGCAAGAGATTCATCCGTATCTGTTCTGAAATTCCATAACCACCAGTTGTTACCATTTACCCGCATACCAGTTTCATCTGTATATCTCCACCGTGCAGCTCGCACACGTTGTAACAGCCGATGGTATTCACCTCTGCAGGCATTTCCAACGCGAAGAAGTACATCATGAATACCTTTCACACTGATGTCAAAACCACAAAGATGCCGTAAGAAATCCTGAATCCTTCGGAGGACACCACGGAGATGAAACTTCAACATAGTGATATAGGTAATCAGATTAACTCCAAAAACCCCTTCTTTAGGATAATCCTCATGTTCAGTAGTAAACCTCAAACCACAATTCTGACATTCATACATATGAAACTCATATTGTGTAACCTTGATCTTTCTTGGAAGTGGTAACTCTTCAATTATAGCAGTTTCAACATTTTTAGATTCTCCAGGATTACAACCACAAAATGGACATTCATCCGCGGTAACAGAAATCACCTCATCAGGTTCTGGTACCTTACGGGTAGCACCTTTGTGACCTTTTGGAGCACCACGTTTACCACAGGGATTATCACCTCTGGATCCGCCTTTAAATCTACGTTGAGATGATGGCGTATGAGGATTCTCATATATACGAAGTCTTTTTTCAAGCTTATTGATTTTCTCTTTAAGTTCTTGGTTCTCCTTACTGAATTCTTTGTTTTCCTTCTCAAGATTCTTGATTTTACCTTCCAGTTTTCTGATATGTTGTATGACCTCTACAGGCCATTCCTGCATCCCATCCATCCAACATATGTAATGGATGAACTATCTGATTGATTTTTCGATTTATACAAAAGAAACTCGGTCAGCTAAACAAATACGATTTATGATACAATTATTATGAAATGTGAATTCTTGATAACCAAAAGTATTTTTTTAATTTTAATCTAGATTTTGTACCAATATCTGTATATAAGATAAGGAAAATCGCAACTTATATAAACAAGCTCGATATTTACCACGTTTGAGGTCTGGTGAGGACACATGGATGTGAATGTTCCCCTATACGTTAGTTAAGACTATGGGATGTTCATATTGGTTCACGGTGTGGATTAACACGTGTTTTAACTGGATATCTATGGAGAAGAGATACTATAAAAATTTAGGAGGAAGAAATATATGAAAGGAAACAAGATATTGGCTACCCTTGTTGTATTGGCAAT
>JAUXAU010000054.1 GCA_030619765.1 Thermoplasmatota archaeon | reverse complement strand
AGCAAGGATTTGACTTGTGATTATATTGGAAAAGGGGAAGAAATAAACATACCTTTACCTACAAGGAATAGTAAAGGAGTATCGTTTGATAGATTGGTTGATACTATCAAAAGGATGGATGATAAATCATTTGATAGGTTTGTAGATTTGATAAGCAAATATCTTAATCAGAGAGATAATTTCAAAGAATACAATAAAGAAGAGATTGCCCTATCTCTCAACAAATTAAGGAATAATCCAAATAAAACAACACCATATATTCAAGATGGAGAAGAATCTAATCTACTACACTCTTATTATTGCACATTTGCCTTTCCAGGATGTCCTACGCCATCAATTAAGGAGTATGGTATGTTATTATGTACGCTTTTTTATCTTTTAGTAATAATTTTATTGTTGATAGTATCTTAGCAATATTGTCAATACCATGTGTTTTACCACATATTTTCCAATGTTATATGATTGCTAATAACAATTCACAAATTCTTCTGGGCTAAAACCAAAATTGGCAGTAAATATTTTAAGGAATTAAAAAAGAAAATGCGTTAGAGGGGTTTATTTGTGCCTTTTATGGGATTAAAAAAAGAAAAGAAGAGAGATGGAATACTTCTAATAAATATTATTTATCCAAGCTGTAAAAGCAACGTAATTAACCGCTCCAATAGTGGAAAACGATATATAATTCGTTCCAGGAACTGAAGAAGAAATGACGGAATATTTACTGGAATGCTCTCAGGATCATCACCGTCTTCTATAACAAGTGTTGGATCTGCAAACATTGAATATTCAAGCATTGTTTTATAGTCTATCTTGTCTAAATCTGACTGAAAAGTGGTGTAATAGTTTGTTACACAGTTAGCCCAGGACAATCCAAGTATTTTGTTATTGAAAATCTCTTCGTGGGTATGTACCTCCATCCATCCCATAAGCCGCTCTGTTTCACCACTTCCATGACTTCCATAACCAATACCTGATGCACCAAATGCTGCAATACCACCGCCATTGGATTTGATAAGGGTTTTCCAAGCCAAACAGGTATCTGTACCGGTATATTTATTATTGGAACAGGCATTGTAAAAGACTACAGGAAGCTTTTTGGAATTGATCACAAAGAATAAATCAAAGTCAATATAAAGCCATCCTCTAACTGTTGACAGTAGCTCTGCAGGAGGAATCCATGTATGCTCATCATTAGGCGGATGAGTAGACCAGCTAGCCCAGCTGCCATGTCCAGAAAAATCAACAAAATCTACGCAACTTCTGAAACCTTTTGCAATATTACTCTTTGTTAATTGCCCATTAGATCCCCATAAGCGCGTTGTAGAATACCCTGGAAGCTTTGTTAATACTTCCTCGTTTGCAAACTCTCCTTCATAAATACCTTCATCGTCACCAGGAAATGTATCACCACCAATCTGTAATATTTTATTTGTCATCTTGTTGTGTGCCTTATAATTGATTATTTTGTTTACGACAATAGTGACCTCACTTGCAGAATTAGCAGGTAATTTTCCAAGGTAAACATCTGGAATCACATCCATAGCTGGCACATCAGCTGGATGCTCCCCATATTTTCCGTCGCCATCATGATCCCAGCTAGAGAACCCGCCAACACTGTCATATATATCAGCATAGTAAAGATCACTTGGGAATTTATCTTCATATGGCTCAGAATCAATCCATGCGTATCTTACAGGAAAAATTTCTGCACCTTCTACACCAGCTCCGACTAATAGAAGGTATGTAATGTCCCAGTTTTCTATTGCGTCTTTGACATAGTATTTGATGCTTTCTTGTTCATCTACACCAACAGGTGGGATTTCATCTAGGGTTGTTAGTTTTGTTTCAATTCCAATACCATTTTTATGTTCAACCAATGGCTGTAATGCCGTTGAAAACTCTTCAGGTGCAATTATCAAAAGATCATAAGCATCAGGAAAATTTATTGGATTTTCCGGGGTTGTATATCTTATATCAACTGTTGCAGATTCAGAGTAATAAACTGTATTTTGATTAGGATTATATTGAACTGGATAAAGGCTTATTGTAAGGAAAATAACGCGTTCTTCACCCTTTAATCCTGCCCCAGTGCGATAGCTATATCGAGATTCTGGATAGATATCTATACCCGAATAACTCACCATTTTAGATTTTTCATTTGTAACTGAAGTAAAAACAGTGGATTTCATTAACGGTTCAGGTGCAGGCTCAATCGGTTTTGATACTTCTTCTTCAAAAATATCAGAAAATGTAACCTCTACGCTGTCCACATAAGTACCAAATGGAAATGTATACACTTTAGTTACTACAGGGAGCATAGGTTTACCAGTTTCCCAAGAATTAGAAGTAGATTCTGTTAATCTAATTGAAATATATTCTCCTTTCTCATGAAATTTTGGTCTAGAGAAAAGGATTGTTTCAAAAATAACTTCTTCTTTCTCACCTTTGGTTACAGCAACTGCTCCAAATCCTGATAGGACTAAAACTCCTACAATTAATATTGGTATTATTTTCTTCATATTTTATCCCTATTGCTATATTAATACAACTGACCATAAAAAGTTTACTGTTAATATTTTGAATAAAATAGTATATTGCTATAAACCAAAATTGGTAATGTACAATATTCTGCCTACTTTGTTTTGAATTACTATGAGGTCCTATTTTTTAATCAATATCTGCCAGACATCTGAAACAAAACAAGTGCTTAGTGTACAGATTTCATTTTCACAATTAAAAAGATCCTATAAGAAGACCTATTAGATAAAAACTACTTTTGAAATCTAGTTATTTATCTACATTATCACCTGCGAAAAAAATAAATAAAGGGAAGGTTGTTAAATGTTTTTTCTCACTAAAAGGAAGGGATGTATAATTGAAAGGATATAATTGGATGCCAAAGGAGAGAAACACCAAATTTCTTGGGAGCATTAAAAGTAAAGCAGATATCGATGATGAAATATTTAAGATGTGGAAGTCTGAATTACAGAAAGAGCTACCACCTTTTTGGACATCAATGATGAACTTGTAAAGATTAATTTAATACCTTATACCTTGAGTTCATCTCCACAACTACTCTCTAAGGAATTAAAAAAGAAAAAAAGAAGAGAAAAGTATTTTGTTTTATAATCTTAGCAGGTGCCTTAGTATTGGAAACATATGTGGATGATTCTGTAAGAAGTTTAGGAATACTAGGTTTATGTTGAATGCTTTGTTTCTCGATTTGGTGAAATGAGTTTTGAAACAGAAATCAATATACATATAATTAGGATCTTGGAATAAGTCCTCCATATCAATCCATGTTAATCCAGAATCATTCGATTCATATGCAATACCTCTAGTATACGTATTATTAAAATCAAAAACCCAGCAATAGGTGTCATTCTCTACACCTCCATCAGCCCTGGTAACAATATAATATGTGTCTTCTGGAGTAACATTTATATCTGGAAAATTAAACAATACCCATGTTGCCTTATTCTTTATTTTGGCTTGGTCTGCATCTACAGATGTCACAGTCAGATCACTTCCATTTAAGGAATCTCTGATAGAAACTGTAATTTCAACACCTGCAGGCGGGGAGGCATGTTTGAACAACAATAGCTGAACAGCTGTAAGTCTGTTCTTTGTAGGTTTAAAACCTTGAGCATGATAAAAAGGTGGCTGCATTATGAATCCATACCCGCCATTGCTAGTTTGTTTTTGATCTACTGGTGGCCACAATGGGAATGGAGAGATACTATTTTCTACAGAACATACATTTTCAAATTTATTATTTATTTCTTTTTCAGTTATTGTCCCTACTGCCGGTAAAGCAGTTGCAATCAACAGCATACATACAAAAATGCCTAACAATTTCTTTTTCATTTTTTGCCTCCGTTCCTCCAAATAATAAAATTTGGTAAAATTGATATATATTGTCTAGATTTAAATGTTTCCCACGATATTTTTATTGCAACATATGTAACAAAATCAATTGTTGTTGGTGGGCTGATTTCAATTCAACATTACTCTATGGAATTAAAAAAGAAAATGCATTAGAGATTGAGAGATTGATTAAAACCTCTTTCTTTTTAAAAAAAACTGTAAACCTGTGGTAGAACCCGAAGTTGTAGACAGAGGAACAACTGATATAAGTTCCCATCCATCTCTACCTAGTTCATCTAGTGTATTGTCAATATCTGTCTTATCTTTAGCACCCAAAAACTTTTATCTGTTTCAAAGACTTTATATTCCCAACTTGTCATCTATTTCACCATATCTTTAATCCTTGTCTAAAATTCCAGGGTATTGTACGACCTAAAGTAACCTTTTCTTCCTCAACAGTCAATGACCGCTCACATATGTATAAATTCACCCCGACATGTTTCCAACAAGCATCGAAAACCTTATCAGGATTTACTTCAGGTCTCCGCTCACAAAGTTCTACTGTATACGCAATGATTCTGTTTCTACCATATAACCAATTTTCAGATGATCCAGGAGTACCACAAAATCTGGGAATAAGATATTCTCTGGTTCCATATTGACCATAGATTCGTAGTTCATACTTATTTATCTTAGATATATCTTCGCCGATTGAACGGAAAAGAGACTCATGTGGAACATGCCTACTTGTATGCATCCATGGAAAAACCATCCATTCACCATAATCGTGATATGATAACGAAATGCTAATACTATGAGATTCTACAAAATTCTTAACCGCCCGAGTTTCATTTTCACAAAAAGGTTTTTCACCTCGATATGTCCAACTCCGATCATTCAATAAATCATCAAGATGATACTGCTCTGGAAATAAATATGTAAAATACCACCTATACCCATAATTCCTGTTTAAATCTACACCATATGATGTTATCTCATCACTTTTACCATCTGGACCATAGTTTGGAGCACGATTCTTTCTCCATCCGTATTCAACTCCGTCGGGATTTACCATAGGAATTAAAAATATCTGAGTATTGTTAATGACCTCTCTTACACGGTCCTCTGAAGGATCTTCATCAATTAAACCATCACCGTCGTTATCAAATCCATCAATCGGATCTTCGTTTACAAATCCATCGTTATCATCATCGGTGTTTTCCATTCCATGTTTTTCAAGCATATATTGGATAAAAAAGATTAACACTTCAAAGGATGGCTTCTCGTTACCATGATGTGCACCCATAAGCAAAACACCAGGTTCATCTTCATTTTCACCTACGTTATCTGAAAGTTTTACCATCCAGATGTCCCGTCCTTCGTATGTCCTACCAATAGAAGCCAAAGACATTATGTTTGAATGATTCTCTTCAAGATCAAGGAACAAGTCGGTCATCTCTTGATATGTGAAATACTCGTAAGGTGCGGAGTTTAGAGGCATATGTGATTTATTAGAGGTGGAGGCATTTATTGTTGTAAAACCAGCATTCATTATAAAAAGACAAATCAGCAGAAATGATACTACTTTCATAGAATTCCCCTTCATATTTTTCATTTCTCCATTCTTAATGTTTATTAATCATCTGTTTCAATTTAAATGTTTGGTATAAAATAAAAACAGAGGGCAATCCCTAGCATTAGTGTACTGGTTTCATTTCCACAAATAATCTCTAATGGGAATTAAAAAAGTAAATGCGTTAGAGGGTTGTTTGTGCCTATTATGGAATTAAAAAAGAGACAAAAGAAAAATAAAAGTTAGAACTCATCTATTTTCGATAATATTTTTAAGTTCTGATATGTCATTTTTAACAGTTTCAACTTCTTTTAATCTTTCCAGCTCAAAGGTTTTCAATATCTCAGATAAATCTACTATCGGTCTATAAATATGAACTGGCCTGCCTTTCGCTTTCTTTTTAAGATCTCGCTTTTTTATCCAATCTCGTCTACGTAGCTCCTGCATTGCTACGCTAACTTCGGGTTGACGCATATCTGTCCCCTGTTCAACATCAACACGTCGACATTCATTGAAATGGGAAACAAACAGTAATGTTTTGGCAAGATTTTTTGGCATCCCCATCTTAACAAACAACTGAATGACCTTATCATCATCTTCATTTAACATATATACGTTCTTTTTTTTCATTATTTCCTTCCTCCCCAAATATAAATCTGGTAAAGTTGTAATACATTAACTTAATTTAAATGTTTGGTATAAAATAAAAACAGGAACAAATATCATAAAGATCAGTATTAGTGTAGTGATTTCAATTCCACATTGCTATAATCCTTTCTTATTTTAAATCCCTATACTCACGTTGAAAAACCATGTTCCTAAGTGATACGGTAGTTATTTTTACAGGATGAGAATTACACTAGTTACATTTTTGCAATATTTTGGAAGGAAGGGAGAAGAATCAGGGGATAATATATGAGAACGAATCTTGTTTGGTAAAACCCTTCCTCCGTTCCTACATATAATGTTATGCATGATGGGTATTTAAAATTTACTTATTTAATATATTTGCAACATCTGTAACAAAAGGTTAGTTGATTTCATTTCCAATAATTAATCTCTAAGGGGAATTAAAAAAAGAAAAGAAGAGAGGTTTTTATTTTATAGCCCTAACATATGTCTTATTATTGGGAACATGTATGGGTGTTGTTCCAGGAATCTTAGGAATAACAGGTCCATGTTGAATGCTCTGTTTCTCGGTGTTGTCATTGATACAGCAATGGTGCAGGTATTACCAGGATTCTCCTTATTTACGATTTTTATTATTCCAGCATAAAAGTCTTTTTGTTTTGGTGCAACAACGGTTACTTGTACCGTTACTGGAGGTCCAGGTGGTAAATCGTCACCTTGTTCTGGATCAAATGTCCATTCTCCCCAACTTGGTTGGGTTACAATCTCCCAGTCAAGCAATGAATCGGGACCCCCAATGTTTTCAACAGTAAAACTATCCGTTAAAGTTGCACCTGCTGATACATTTCCAAAATGAAGGTCGCCCTCACAGAACAAAACAGCACCAAGTTCTCCCTCAAGGACAAAATCGTCGTAGTAAACTGAGGAAGAATAAGCGTAATCAGCAAATAGGTCAACGCATCCAAGGTTTTGCTGACCACCAGGGGCGACACCATCAGTCCAGCCTTTCTCAAGCAGCTCTACACCACCGTAGTAAACCGTCTGTATGTCTGCTCCAAAATCTATCTCAACACGTATCTCGACCCAATCGTCGGTTATTAGCGGCAGCCAATCGTCTGGATTATCGTAGTCCAATATGCGACCCGTCGTTGCGCTAATTTCTAACTGTAACGAAAAATCTTGAAGAACGTGTGGTCCACCATGTTCATACTTGTTTAGAAGGAGATAATATGACAAACCCTCCATGTCACTGGGGATGTACTGCCAAGATGTAAAATTCCACTTACCTGAGTCCACCCCTGAAAACTGGTGCACTATATCTGCGTATACACCTGAAAACCAAGCAATCTCCACCGAGTTAGAAGGGCTGCGGGATTGGTTATCTGTCACATATGCGGTTGTTGCAGGGTCGTTATCCCATGATTCCCATCCACCTTGACCATGCAATGGACCTAATGTATAATTATCGAAATTATCTTCCCAAAATATGCCAGTAGAAGCAGGTTTGGGTATTAAAGACAAATTATTATCTTTTTCAATATTCACGGCACCTGTTACTGAAAAAACAGTAACGCACAACAGCATACTTACAAAAATGCATAATATTTTCTTGTTCATTTTCTTTCTAACCTCCCCAGATATTATATATCTGTGATAATTGTAATCATACCACACAATATAAATGTTTGGAATAAAATAAAAAAAGGAAGAAAATGCGTTAGAGGGATTGTTTCTGCCTATTAAGGAATTAAAAAAAGAAAAGAGAGGGAGGAAAAAGTGGGTAAACAGATTTTATTCTGTATATCCACCTATCTTAAGACTTGGATCACCGAGTAGTACCAATCCTTCAACCAATTTACAGTCAATCTGGCCAGACATACCTGGAAATGTATCGAGATACTTGTTTAGTGTGCCACCCCATACTTCTCCAAGGATGTCAACACTCTCGTTATATGTTTTGAAGAATTGTGTCGCCATGTATCCACCAAGAGCTTCAACGCAATCTGGTTCATTAACACCGTCGCCATCTAGATCACCCGTTTCCCCCACTGCTCCGTATGATGCCCCGGCGTCTCCTAGGGTTGCGATAGATCCTCCGCCAATTTTTCTGGTAAGCCACCAACTCCAACATTCAGGAAGTGGAACACCATATGTGTGCATACCTTGGGGATCCGATAGGGTAGCTAAAATTGTTACATTGAACTGACTTAGCCAATTTCCTGTTGCAACACATACTGGGAGCTTCTCTTTATTAGATAGCCTTGGGAATTTATAGGCACTTATTCCTTCAGCCCAGTTTTCGAAATCACCAGGCCAATGTGTCGCCCAATTAAAGGGATTGCCAAATCCTGAAAATAATAGAAAGCCACATCCTTCCTTTACTGTATTTACAATATCTTTCGTAATGGGGACAAGACCTCCACCACCCTGATTAGATGCATAGATCTTGACAGGATCGAACTCTGTCATATATGATAATGCTTTATCGCATATCTCTTCTCCCTCTAAGTAATTATAAGCGGGATCATCAAAAGATTCTCCTCCTACAACAACCATTGTGTTAAACCATGATGGATTAGCAGGTTCTTTTTCATAGTTGATTATTTTGTTGACCATGATTTTAACCTCAATTTTGTTTCTACATGGCAACCGCCCAAGGTAAACATCTGGATAAAGATGAATAATATCCTTTTCAAATGCATCCCATTCCGCAAAAACACCATTTTCATTAGAATCCCAGGATGAAAAATTTCCTTCACCATCGTAGATATCTGCGTAGTAAAGATCACTGATAAACCCATTTTCATAGCCGTCATTTAGATTGCTATATCTAACAGGAATATGCCAGCTTATTGTACCTTGATTTGCATCATCTCTTCCCGTTCCAAATATGTATGATTTCATACCACCAACAAGCAAAACATACTTGATACCATCAGTTTCAATAGCATCCTTAATGAAGTACTTGATCTTCTCGGGTTTATCCACACCAGGGTTCTCATCATATATCTCTTCTGTTTTCTTGAGTGTTGTATTCACACCAAAATCGTTCTTATGATCGACTAATTTCTGCAGAGGTCTAGAAAACTTTGATGGAGCAATAATCACCATGTCAAATGCACTATTCTCTGGAAACGGATTTGTCTTTGGCTCATTATAGGTTATTTTTAATTCAAGGTTTTCAACATAATAGATAGTATCCATCGTAGGGCTATATCTAACTGGGTAAACCCTTATATTCAAGAAAGTTTTATGTTCACTGTTCTCATTAAGCCCTCCACCAGTATAGTAGCTAAACCAATTATCAGGGAAGATCTCGTCGGACTTGTATATAGCTTCATCCATCGCATTTTCTAGAATAGTTTCTCCCTTTCCTTGTATTATAGGCTTTGGAGCAGGTGCAATTTTCTTTGGTAAAACCATACTTTTAACTTCTTGTGTTACGCATTCGATATCAACTATTTTTGCCCCAAATGAAAAACTCAAGGTGGTTGTATGGATTGGCAACATTGGTTCGTCTGCACATGATAAACGTGCATTTGCCCCTTCAACATTTATTTCTATGTATGTTCCTTGCTCATTGATGTCCGGCTCTAAAAATTGTAGATTTATTGTTTCCTCATTTAAAAAATATGGATTTTTTGTTTCTTTGTTAACAACAGCCTCTTTTCCTATGCCGATGGCAGCAAAACTACTTATTAAGAGCAGACCTACTGCAACATACGACAAACTTTTCTTTTTCATTTTTCGCCTCCGTTCCTCCAAATAATAAAATTTGGTGAAATTGATATATATTACCTAGATTTAAATGTTTCCCATGATAATTCTATTGCAACATCTGTTACAAAAGATTAGTAGGCTGATTTCATTTCAGCAATTACAATGTGGAATTAAAAAAGAAGAGAAATTAGGGTTTTTGCTAGGTTTAGATTAAAAAAATAAAGAGGGGGGTTTTTATGACTTTTACTTCTTCTTTTTGCCTTTTTTAGTGTACATCAAGAATATTATCAGAGCTAAGAGTGTCAGCACTAAGGCGACGATTGCTATGTTATCCGCTAAGATATTTTCTTCAACAAGAACTGTCATTTCATATGATGATGTTGATTGGTTATCTGAAGCTGTTACCGTTATCGTATACATCCCTGGTTCAGCCCAGCTGTGAAGCATGGAAAAAAAGTGTCCACTTGGTAAAAATACACTTTCGTCGGTGGAACCATCACCCCAGTCGATGATATAGTTCATATCGTCGTTATCTTGATCTGTAGATCCAAAGGCATAAGAATATCTAGTGTCTTTACTACCATCTGTAGGACCGCTTATTTTTGGGATGGATGGAGTCCTGTTTGGCGCGCTTATAAAAGCTGTAGTCTTGTCGGTATCTGATGTTCCATTGTTGTCTGAAATTGTTAATGTGACTAGATATGAGCCACCGTTGGAATATGTATGTGTTACCTTTTCACCATATCCAGTAGTTCCATCTCCAAATGACCAGCCATAATGGATTATTACTCCATCTAGATCATAGCTTCCTGAGCCGTCAAATTCGATTTCTTCTTCAATTAATCTATAAAAAGGACCACTTGCATTAGCAACTGGAGCGCGATTCCCGAAGTAAATGTTAGTTAGGCATTTACCTGTAACTGGTATGGAGCCACCATCATCACTGTCTCCTTCGCCCTCGTATGTGATAAAAGCATCGGTCATACTGAGGTATTGGGCTTTAATCCAATCATCACTTCTGACTGTGTCTGAGATGCGGACTTCGTCCATCATGCCATCAAAGTATCTCGTGGACCTATCGGGATTGCCACCCCAAAGCCAGTTATCTGGAGAGGCAAGCTGTGTCCAGTAGGTAGGAACCTGCTCAATTGTGAAACTCATGCTCACGGTGTCAACATAGATTTTGACCTCCCTCACTCCGGTATCTTTAAGAGTTACAACGAGGTGATGCCACACTTGATTCGTAAAAGGATTGGGACCAAGATTGTAGTTATTGTTATTTCCACCCCAAGGATAGAAGAAATGGTTCCCATTACCCTGCGAAGCCCATTCGTAACCATTACTAGCTCCAGGGGTGAATCTATTACTGGATGACATTACAAATTGATGATCACCATCTGCTGCGTCATCAAACCATATCAACAATTCAAATGTTCCTTCATCATTAGTTCCGTCCAGGCTTGCGCTATCCGGGACTCTTATTAAATCATCAACTTCATCGAAATCAATGGCATTGCCCAGCTGGCCCGAGGTAGTCCATTCGTGATCTGAGGTGATGCGGTATTTTGAAGTGGCATCTGGATTGGTGACCCAATTAGATGACACGGTGGTTACATTGGCAGTATTAGAAGCAACAATTCTTGTTTGCCCACTACCAGTGCCTCCGGTTATCTCGATAGTTTCTCCAGCCCATTCATCCGTAGTCCAGGATTTATCACTATCAGTGAGGGTGTTATTCGTTCCGCTTTCAGTTGTTCCCAAGGCTCCATAGATTGTGCCGTCATTACCATTTGCAGTTGAATCCTCCACCGTGGCTTCCACTACCCTCATGCAAGTGCTGAACCATCACGAAGTTGCTATCCCAAACCTCGGTCAGGTTCTGCCCATCCGGGGCACTTGGGTTACCGTAATACATGTAGATGTAGTCGGTATTACTTGATCCATCTATTTGAGGAACCTTTACCCAAATCCAACTATCCCCAGTCTCATTCCACTCCTCAATCTCATAACTAAGTTGGGTGACATCGTCACTATCTACGAAACGAATGTCCTGGCCGTTATCCTGGGTATTGGCATAGTCAATATTTGTTGGCTCGGTGAGTTTCATGAGGACAGGGAAATTGACCAAATTCTCACTCTGCCCGCTATTATCGAAAGTAAGTTTTTGCCTATACTGCCATTCAGAATCCCACCAGCTGGGGCTTGCCTCAACCTCGCTTAACATTGGCATTAATACCAATGAGAAAGCTAGCACGAGGGCAAATAGAACGCCTAGATACTTCCCCATCTCCTACTCCACCATCCTCATTGCTTTCCATGAATCTAACCAGGTAATTTACGATAGAATGTACACACATTCTTAAAAAGATTTTCCAAAAAACCTGCCATTTTTAACTAACCTATTTCTCATATTTTTCCTCCCATTAAAACTGCCTCCCAATATTTCATTTTGGTTTTGTGGGAGTATAAAAAGAGATTGAAAAAGAAGGCTTTGTGTAATTATTTTATGGAATTAAAAAAAGAAAAGAAGAGACAGCAGATAGCTGCTGTCTACGGAGGTGTTATCTGACTACTAACCTGCATTGTATACAAATACAAATGGGCCGATTTTAAATGCATTAAAATGTTTAATCAGTCCACGTAGGTTTTCTGGATGTACTGATATTGTTATATGAATACGTCCTAATGCAAAAAAGTATCCACTTTCTATTAGTTTCGTACTCTCTGGTTCCAACCTATCAATGGTCCCATTTGCTACCAATTTTTCCCTAATTTGCAGTGGAGCCCAGTGAACAACCATTGTCCAATTAACATATGTGGCATTGTATTCTCCAGGGTTTTCGATATCAGCTTTTATTCCAAATGAAATGAGCCTAATTTGTATGTCAATGTCTGGTGGTGGTAACAAAAAAAGATTTGCGTATGTTTCATTAACTGTAATTCGGGGTGGGTTAGAAGAATCCTCCACTCTTAATGTAACATTGAATATCCCGAGACCCTCATATAAATGTATAGGATCCTTTAGTAGTATTGAAGAATTGCCATCACCGAAATCCCAGTAGTAATGATATGGTTTTTTTCCGCCTTCAGCACTTCCATGAAATCTTACACCTGGGATAAGGTAGTCATATTGCACCGGCCACCACCACTCATAAGGTCCATGATTATGACACTTAAATTCCTCTGTGTCAGCTAATACTTTGATATCATCAATGCTAAACTCTTGAGCTTGTGGTTGTTCCGTACTATTACTATAATATTGGAAACCAATTTTCACATCGGTTTCATCGGCATAATCTGACAAGTCAATCCAATTTCCATCATTAGCATAAATCCACTCCCAAGTAGGAAATCCGCCGGTTAAGTAATCTTCACTCCAAATCAACGTCCAGGTTGACCCGCCATCAGTTGAAATACTAACATTTAGATTAGTAATATTTGCAACTTGAGACGTCCACCAGTCTGTATACCAATAGAATTCTAGATAGATGTTTGAATATTTACTGAAATTTAAACTCGGTGTAATCAGCCATTCGTCTTGTAGGCCAAGTTCACTGCCACGATGAACTGTACCACAGTAAGGATAGCTATGGGGAATAGTAGAGTCGATATACCACGTTTCATTCTGATTAGTTTGAATGTGATCCCAGACCCCCCAGTCACCTGTTGGGGGTATGTTTCCATCTGTAAAGTTTTCCTCAAGTAGAATTTCATACTCTTGACCAAATACCGGTGAAGGCACATATGGTGATTTATTGGTTTGAATATTCTGTTTTGACGTATCCATGGTGGTATTTGCCATTACGGATAGATTGGAAAACAATAGCACTAAAACAATCAGTATCACTCCAGCTCCTTTCATAATATTTTCTTTTTTAACTGTATTTTTCATATTTTTTCCTCCCAAAAATATAAATTTATACTATGTTATATATTATTAGGTTATTTAAATATTCCCTATAAGAATTTTATTGCAACATTTGTAACAAAAAGAAGAGAAGAGAGGGTTTTGGTTTATAGCCCTAGCATGTGTCTTAGTATCGGGAACATGTGTGGGTGATTCTGTAAGAACTGTAGGAATAATAGATTTATGTTGAATGCTATGTTTCTCGGTGTTGCAAGAGATATGTCGATTCTACAGAAGTCCGTAGTATCATCTACGTTTATTACCTTTAAAGTTCCAACGAAATTTTGATTCGCTTGACTTGGTGCAACAACAGTTGCAGTTACAGTAGTCCAACCCCCAGCAACAAGACCAGTGCCACTAGAAGGACTAAACGTCCAAGTACCCCAAGTTGGGATTGAGCTAGTGTCTATCTCCCAGTTAAGCAATGAACCAGGATCACCAATGTTTCCAACAACAAAGGTATCAGTAACTGTATCACCTGGTTTTACATCGATCCAATTGAGAGCCTCGTCACAGTCTAAATCAGGTTCTGCTCCAGTAATTACAAACGCAAAGTCAATCGGATCGGCTGCGCTCAATGGGTCCCAAAGTGGAATCCAATTCCCTGGGTTACCGAACACTGCGTTATCGTTCCAATGATCCTTTGAGGTCTTCCAGCCTATTGCCGGATAAGGAAATGAGTAATATGGCATCTGAATTACTAGCCAGTAAATGACATCCTCTTCTTGTTCGAATGGATCTACGATGTCTACGATGTTGATCTGCCAATATTGCTGATGATCATGCTCTATCCACATAGTAGTTGGATGATACCAGCCCTGATCTCCAGTCCAGGGACCTGCGATGATAAAATCTACATCTTGGAATGTTCTGCCCCATAACAGTTCGTGAGGAGTAGAAGGCGGTCCAGGGTTGTTCGAGTAGATCTCAACCGAAATCCATGGTATGTCTTGTACTCCGTCATCTGCCCATGAGTACCAGAAATGGATGTCTGTAACCGGTCCTGTTTCACTGCACATCCAGTCGTCACCAAGCCACCAGTCGTGAAAGTCCACGTCCCAACCATTTGGATCTGGTAACTGTGGGAAATGCATTTTATGCCCATCGCCTACTTTCCAGTCTGCAACAGCTATGCCAGTTGCGCCTATCAACAGCGTGCATACAAAAATACCTACTAATTTTTTTTTCATATTCTTTTTTCACCTCCCCCAAATTTTAAAATTTGGTGAAATTGTAATAATATAATACGATATAAATTTAACTATTTATTAACAACAGCATCAGCAACAAAACCTATTGTTAGTAGGCTGATTTCATTTACATACTTCTATCTAGAATTAAAAAAGAGTTGGGGAAGAAAAAGAGGAGGAAAAATTGGAAAGAACTCTCCTCTTCTCTCCAAACTGGGAGGCAAAAAATCCCCTCACCAAATAATGGATATGTAATTTAAAATAAATATGATTTATGGTACAAAACTTTGTTTGTTTATAAAAAAAAGAAAAGAAGAGGGTTTTGTTTTATAGTCCTAGCATGTACCTTATTACCGGGAACATATGTGGGTGATTCTGTAAGAACTGTAGGAATAACAGGTTTATGTTGAATGCTTTGTTTTTTGGTGTTGTAAGAGATACATCAATGGTGCAGAAATCAGTAGAATCATCTAAATTGACTATTTTTACCTGCCCGGTATACGTAGTATCTCGTGGGGGTAGTATAATTCTAGGTACCCCTTGAGGTGCAACAACAGTTACCTGTACAGTAACAGCCCCGTCTTCAGGTTTTAAAGCATTGCCGCTTGAAGGATTAAATGTCCATGTTCCCCAGGTTGGCCATTCTGTGATATCCCAGTCAAGCTCTGAACCTAGGTCGCCAATGTTTGATACGTTAAAACTATCAGTTACTGTTGCCCCTGGTTTAACTCTAGTCCATGTTAGGTCACCATCGCAGTCTAAATTAGGTACAGGTGGTGGTAGTGGTTCGCCGGTGATTACAAACGCAAATTCGATACCATCGATCATCGTCCAAATTCCTGGTTCCGACTGCCACACTGGATGATCCATGAACCAATCCTTTGATGTTTTCCAACCTATTAACAAGTCGGACGCCCACGGCATCCCAATTACTAGCCAATAAATCTCGCCTTCAATCTGTTCGAAGGGATCAATGATGTCTACGATGTTGATCTGATAAATTCCAACATGAAACTGCGGAATTATCTCACCCCATGGCAACATCCATAACTGATCGCCATATCCGTAATGCCTCATGTGAAATTCTCCTTGTTGGAACGTTCTCTGCCATAACATGTCCAAAGGCTCGGACCATCCTCCAGGCCCTACAGGATTATTTGACCAGATACTGACATCGATGAATGGGATGTCCATTGGATCGTCAAAGAACCATGAAATCCAGAAATGGATGTCATCTACGGTTCCTGTCTCGATGCACTGCCAGTCGTCACCAAGTGCCCCATATCCCCAGTCAACATCATAACCAGTTGGATCAGGGAGTTGCGGGAAATGCATCTTGAAGGGTTCCCCTACATCCCAGTCAGCTACAGCTACAGTACTAACGCCTATCAACAGCATACATACAAAAATGCCTATTATTTTCTTTTTCATTTTTTATTGTACCTCCTGGAAAATAAAAATTCCATATATAACATATAACTTATTATTTAAATATTTTCCCCTAGTATCTCCTATTGTAATACCTGTTACAAAATGCAAGTGTTCTGATTACATAGGTACAATTGCAATATGGATTTAAAAAAGAAAAAAGATAGAAGATATGGTTTTATGACACTCCCAGTACCAAGAACAACAGTACAAAAGCACTTGCGTTTTTCGTGGCTTCTGCTCCTTCGTCACAGGTTACAGTGACAGTTATCGTTGGCATACCGAATCCTATGACTATTGATTTTGCTTTTCCTGTGTCATTAGCTGAAATATTTCCAATATTTACTGTTTTTTCTCCACCAACGAGTATTAAACCACCTGTTACTGAGATATTTGCCTTAACATTGGTTGCATCGCCTTCACCAATGTTATTAACAGTTGCAGTAATGCCAAGTCCACCAGCGATATTTATTTCAAAATATGGTGGTTCTCCACTGCCTTGTTGTATGCGAGTTGTACCTGTTGTGATACCCATATAACCCTCCAGAATCGATCCAGGACACCCTTCAAACTCAATTTGATAGGTAATGTCAAAAAAGCTGTCAACGGCAAAATCTCCACTAGGTGTTTTGGTCAACGTGATTTGGCCAGGGCTTGGCAAACCATGGTCTGAACCCGCACTCATCCTAAACATACAAAAATCTGGATCACCAAAAAGCTCCCCAGTTAATCGGAAAAGTTCACTCGGGAATGACTGAACTGGGTCACCAGGATTTCGTGGTCCAGTATGAACTTCTAAAGAGACACTTACCGCAAGATATCGGTTGAATCCAGTTAGGGTGCCAGTACCAGAAACGTCCAAGTAAATAGTGGCATCAAACTGCTGCACTTCACCACCCAGTGTGCCACCTGGGAACCTCACAATATTTGTGAAATCATCAAGTGTTGGATCTAACTCGATTGTTGTGTCTGGGGGCAGACCATCAATAATATACATCGGATCTTCAGGTGCCACATAAGGGCAACCTGCGGGAAGATTAACTGTACCCGCTCCATTGTCTGGAGCAGTGCATGGAGCTTCTAATGCAGAGATAGATGCGCTAGTGATTACCAATATCATACAAACAAGAATTCCTATCATTTTCTTTTTCATATTTTTTACTCCCTAATATTATATAATAAATGTTATAGCTTAGACTTTATTTAAATGTTTTGTATAAAATAAAAAAAAATCTATAACAAAATTCAATGTTAATGTACTGATTTCACCTCCACGTTAAGGTATGAAATGAAAAAGAAAAAGGGAGAATTGGTTTTATAGTCCTAGCATGAGCCTGAGTATTGGGAACAGGTTTGGGTGTTGCTCAAGGAACATTAGAAATAACATGTTCATGTTGAATGGTTTGTTTTTTGGTGTTGTCATGGATACATCTATTGTGCAGGTATCATCAGGGTTTTCCATATTTGTTATTGTTATTTGTGAAGTGTAATCGTCTTTTTGTTTTGGTGTAACAACAGTTACTTGTACCGTCACTGGATCTCCAGGAGCTAGATCATCACCTTGATCTGGATCAAATGTCCACGTTCCCCAACTTGGCTCATCCGTAATCTCCCAATCTAGCAATCCGCCACCAACATTCATAACAGTAAAACTACCAGTTACAGTTGCACCTGCTGATACATTTCCAAAGTGAATGTCGCCCTCACAGAACAAATCGGGATCTGGAGGAGTCCAACTAACACCAGAAACAGAGAAATCATCTAAAAAGAACGCAAAATGATCAAAAGAAACAACGTGGATTCCAATATATATATCTTCTCCTATGTAACCTGTAAGGTTATATGTATACTCAGTCCATACTATTGGTACCTCAATAACAGGACCAGAAACAATCGTAAAACTAGATGGATCTGTGTCTGTAGTTGAAATACCATACTCGATTTCTTCTAAACCATATGCATCATTAAGTGATCTTCCCCAGAAAGAAAGCATACCATCCTCGTCCATATGTAGTTGAGGAGAAAACAACCAATCGTCATTTGGTGGTTCTACTGCATCCCAACATGATGCATATTTTTCTCCAGTGTGTGGAGGATGACCACTTAATGGTGGAGTTGTTGTAGATGGGTTAAATATCATAAATGAACCCTCATAATATACATTAGGCCATTCATATCCTTCCATACCCCAAGTCGATGAGCCATCACCGTCAAACTGTGTCCACGGTGAAAAATCCAGAACAAAATCTGGATAGAGTTCAAAACTATCTGAAAAAACCCCTCTACTTATTGTTGGATTAATAATTGGTTCTGTTGTTCTAAATTCGATGTTTTCATAAGATTTTATCACTTTTTGCACATCATCAGTATTTGCTGTCACAGATACAGTAGAAAGAATCATTACTGTTGCAATCAGCAAAACACCCACTTCTTTCAAAATATTTTTCGTAATTTTCATGTTTTTTCCCCCGAGTATTCAATTTATATATTCATATATAGGATAATATAGTAAATAAATGTTACTATTAAAAAATTGTACAAAATAGTAAATATTTTTTAAAAATATTCAAACATCTGTCACAAAACTCCTTATTAGTATACTACTTCCATCTCCACATTAGAATATGAAATTAAAAAAAGAAAAAGGATTCTAGATTCTAAAAGTTTAGAATTCTGTTAAAAACTGGAAAAAATGTAAGCATCTGTTCCAAATAAGGAAAACGCTCTATGAGATTCCATAGAATTTGAAAAAATGGTGAACAGATAATATTTTTGCTATAAGGCGTTGTAAGCGAAACGTGTATTATACAATAATCGTCAAGATTGTCTTTGTTAACTATCTTCACATGTCCATTAAAATGTTTTTTTCGATTTTTTGGAACTCCAACTTCCACGTCTATTCTAATGGGACCATCTTCAGGTTTCAAATTCTCACCACTTGAGGGACTAAATGTCCATGCACCCCAATCAGGCCAAACCACTATTTCCCAATCGATTTCTGAACCGGGTAAGCCGATATTTTCTATGGAAAAACTCCCATTTACAGTAGATGATGGCTTTACATTTGTCCAATACAATACTCCACTACCATCAAGATTTGATCCTGAATTTTCATCCCTGATGTCTACTATAACTCCTTCAATAATAGTTAATTCAAAGGGAAGATCATCAGGTAATAAATACCATCCATCATATGATCCCCCCCAACCAAAGTTCAAATGGTAAAATCCTTCGGTATTGTATCCATCTACTACTAAATTATGACCAACATTCCATTGTTCGTTGACAACAGCTAAATGTGCTGGCAGAGCATCCATCATATTTGCAGACAGGCGCTCATAAAGATCTGGATTTGATTCATCTAACAATTCAATTCCCTCAAAATTAAATCTTTGATATGCATCATAAGCTTGACTAACTCCAAATGTACCAGATCCTTGAGGATGATATACTTGTGTTGCAGCAACCCCGCATGCAAAATTTATTGATGCTTTGTCATTATCTGTTAGTTGGGTATCATTACGCCAATGACCTACAAGTATGTCTAAATAACTGTTTAATTCTGGGAATGAAGGAAAATCATATACTTCATGATCATCATCTATCCAAAAATTATTGCCCTCATAGCTATGAAAATAGTCATCAGTATCATTGAATGCTATGTTATTTATTGTTTCGTGATAATTTAAAATTTGAGCCATAACTACGGCTGGACATCCTGCAACTCCCCTATTTCCTGATGCCATGTCTATAGGACAAAAATTGTTATACGGTGCATTTTGGTGCCATTGAGTCTCTATCCATCCGCCTGATAAAGTTTCTCTTTCTGGAGGCCATTGTTGAAAATAATCTATGTCAATATCCTCAGATTCCTTGGAAAGAAATTTGTTCCAGTAATCTGTTCTCCTTTCAATAAGTTCATCGGGCAATCTGGGAATATTGGCTAAACGTAACTCAATATCTGCAATTATTATATCTTTTAATATACTATTTTCTGATATCTCGTCTTCAAAAGAACTGTAAAATGAATATGCAATAACAGGTGGAAGATTTCTATACGCAGAAATTATAATATAACCTTGTGGCATTAAATGAAAGACATAAAACAATATTTTTCCTTCAGTGTTACAGACTTCGTCCGTATTTGTTATAACATAATTTGTTCTACCTAATTGTATTAATTTCTTGTTTGCTACATTATTTGCAGAAAAAATATCTATTTGATCTTCTTCAACTTGGAAAAATAGTGCTCTTACATCATATATATTTGAGAAAAGACTTACGGATAACAGAAAAATTACAATTATCAAAGCTAAAGATTTTTTTGTTTTATAATTTTCAGTCATTAGTTATCCACCATAACTAAATGTATTGAACGTATCGTATATAAATATTCATTTAAGAAATGAGATTTTAAAAAACAATAAGGTGTTGAGATTAACTACCTCTTCTCCGCTTTATTATCAAAGAGAGTATATACTACATAATCGTTTTATGTTTAGGGCAAGACGCATCTGGGATGTCAGATATAATAAAGATATTTGTAGGTGCAATTATTGGTGGAGCAGTAGCCAAAGCATTTTCAAATAAGGAATAAAATCAGATTAATATTAATAAGGTGAAGAGAAATGAGATGTTTTCACCAACCCTTATGTACTAACCCGAATGTAACAACCCTGTATGGAACGAAACCAGGTTCATATTTTGAAAATCCTGTTGTATGTTTTTGACTGATGTTAATTTTAAAAGGTAAGAATTATGACAATGGATGAAATTAAAGCTGAAATCAAAAGGAGAAAGGCCAAGAAGAAACTAGAGAAATTACTTGGTTTTCCTGCTGAATTACAGAAGGTAAATCAATCTATAAAGAAGCAAGAAGAGAAAATCAAATCTCTGAAACATGATGAACATATGCTTAAAGCCTTCTGGAAAAACTGGACTGAGGCACATCTCAATGATGATACAATGACGATGGGGAGCCTTCTAAATGTTTGGGGGAAGCATAAGGTTTTGAAGGGTTCTAAACTTCTTAGGCTTTGCAAGGATGAACATTTGAAAATTTGTAAAAAGAGTTGGAAATAATTTATTTTTGTATGTTTTCATGTTTTATAGGAATTAAGTAAAGATAAGAATGGACGAAGAAATATTTGAAGGAAAAATCAGCCGATGGTTTGACGGATCTGGGTATGGTTTCATAAAAGCAATCCCTGCTACTTTTGGCAAGAAAGACGTGTTCGCACATACCTCAGATTTTGTAGAAGATTCTAAGCCATATGAGGGAATGAAAGTAACATTTCAAATGGGCATGTCACGTGACGGAAAGTCTAAGGCTGTCAACATTTCTAGAATAGAGTAAATTGTAATTCTAATGGTAAATTGGGATGATTGGCTGGATGAAGGAACTTCTAAAGGCAAATGGTCGTTGATTGATAAACTCTATGACTCAATTAAGAAACCTAAACTTAGTGAAATCCAAACTAGAATTATGGGTGAGATGCTTTCACATCCTGATAAGACTCCTGTTTCCTTTGGCTTCTTAATATATATAGTTTGGAATTCAGAATGTTATCACCATAAGGACGTATCGAAGAAGAATGCAGAGAAATCAATTACCAGAGCCATTGATACTCTAATCAAACATGGGCTTCTTGAAAGGATAAAGCTTGATAATAAAGAGTATGCACAGATAACTCCAAAGGCGAGGAAAACCTTCAAATATCGGTGATTTGGAAAAGAGGCTGTTCCTTCTGTTGGCGAGGCTGATTTAGGGGTGATTTAAGGGGCTTGAAACCAGTTGATTCTGAGGCATTTGATTAGAATTGATATATATGAAGGGCATTTGGAGTATTCTTAGAGTATATTAACTGAAGTTTAACTGGTAGCTAACAGGGTTGAGGGTAGTTGAAATCCCTAACGGAAAGGCATTCGGCTAATTTGGTATATATGGGGTGTTTGGGGCGGTTCCATAGGGGAAAGAATTCATCTTTCAGTTACAGTAATTGTACGAAATTAAGCAGGTAGCTAGGAGATATATTTATTTTTTTATCCTTCTTTATGTCCAACAGGAGAGAGATTACACAGTTTATCTAATATAAACTCGACTTAAACCACCTGAATAGACACGTCCATAAGGAGAAGGGGAATTAGATCAACACATTCCGGTTCTGAATAGATTAAAGACAGGGGAATTATCCGAGGCCGTTAATAAAGAGGACATATGTATCCAATTAAGTTTTATAGGTATTAAATCACTGGATATGCCACTTAAGTTATTTTCAGGTATTCTATTCTAATCCTTAATGGAGGTTAGGGGGGGTCTAAACCAAATTTCAGAGGAGAAAAGGAAACAAGGATGAAAAAATTAACCCTCAATCAGACCCCCATTGAACAACTGTCATTCTCCTTATAACACTTTCGTATGTATTTCTTTTCTTTCTCTTACCTTTCTTTCTTTATGCTATAGGGTAAGACTAGGCTCAATAGGGGGGACAGATAAACAAATATATCAGTTCTGCATTATTAATATTTAGAGGGGGAAAATTATGGACGGAAATAACCTCATCAAGAAAGGAGTAGTAGTTGCTGTTATACTCTTATTCGTTAGTGTGAGTGTTATTCCATCTTCTGGGAATAGGTTATACTTTGATGATATAACTCCACCTATTACAACCTGTACTCTTAATCCACCTGAACCTAATGGAGAAAATGGTTGGTATGTTAGTGATGTAGAAGTTACGTTGAGTGCTACTGATGATATGTCTGGAGTGAATGTAACAGAATACCGAATAAACGGTGGAATTATTAAGACGTATACTGAACCTTTTAATGTCTCACAAGATGGAGAATTTACGGTAGAGTATAGGTCAATTGATTATGCTGGTAATATAGAGGATTGGAAGTCAGTTGAATTCAAGATTGACCAAACACCACCTATACTAGACCTTCACTATGAGGGTGAATATACTATAAACACCGATATAATAAGTGAAGTACGTTGTATGGACGACACAAGCGGTATACATAAGGTAGAATTCTATTTGGACGAATCTATGATATGTACTGATTATGAACCCCCTTATGAGTGTATTATTCTAAGAGCAGAGGAAAAAATAATTACTGCTGTAGGATTAATTTTAAATCCGCAGTTCTATGAG
>JAUXAU010000047.1 GCA_030619765.1 Thermoplasmatota archaeon | reverse complement strand
GTATTCAGATTCAAATTCGAACAGAAAAAGATAACCGATATTTGTTTTTATCAGGTATCTCGTTGAATGTTCGATTTACAAAAGAGTGATATGGTATTCTTCTTGGTTAAAAACTAAATACAAGAACCTACATAGGTTATACGGGGGAAAGGTATGAATAACCTCATTAAGAAGGGAGTAGTAGTTAGTGTTATACTCTTGTGCGTTAGTGTGAGTGTTATTCCATCTGCACTATCAGAGCAAACAAGCACTGGGGATATTATAACAGTTGATGACGAGGGTGATGGGGATTATACCTCTATAGAGGAGGCGTTGAATAATTCAAATCCAGGGGATACTATTGAAGTATATAGTGGAACTTACTACGAGCATGGTATAGAAATACACATAGAAGGCATCGCGTTAAAAGGAGTACCGTATGAACTGGGAACTGGTGATGATATAGGTAAGCCATTTATCGATGGACAAGGAAAAGCAAAAGTAATTAGATTAATGGCTGAAGGTGTTACTCTTTCAGGTTTCCACATTGAAAACGGAGGGGGAACACATGCATATAGTATTATTGGCACATCTGACGATGCTCATAATTGCGAAATTTCAGATAATGACATAAGCCATACATTTATGGCTTTAATCAGCTGCGGTTCTAACAATAACAAGATTTTAAATAATACTATCAGTCATAGTTACATCAGACAGGGTATTGTCATGGGTGATGAAGCCAGGAACAATATAATATCTGGTAATACTATCAGTGATATTGGAACAGCTGGTATTCTACTTTGGGGTTCTCATCATACCCTCGTCTCTTATAATAAGATTAGTAGATGTAATCGGAATGGTATTGACATTATAGGCGACTTCAATATCATTTATCGGAATCATATTGAAGATAACGATGAGGGATTATACATAGGTGACGGTATTTTCAATTTCGTAATACAGAATAATTTCATTAACAATTTACGCAATGCTTATTGTTCTTTGAAATTTGGGTTCTATCCAGGTTTCTCTAATCGTTGGATTAATAACTATTGGGATGATTGGAATGGAATTGGACCTAAAGTCATCCCTGGGACAATATTACTCTTCATCCCGAGACCAAACTTTGATTGGCGACCAGCACGAAAAACACATGACATAGGAGTGTGATAGAGAATGAACAAAAAGATACTCCTTGGCAGTATCATAGCAGTTGTAATACTTGTTCTGGTGTCGTTTACCTCTGTAGTTGGTTATCAAACTACTAAATCTTCTACTATTGCTAGAGCATCACCATTGTTTAGTGTTAGGACACAAAGGGCGATAGATAAAGATAGTAGGGATATTGCTTGTAATTATGTTGGAAAGGGAGAAGAAATAAACATACCTTTACCTACAAGGAATAATAGGAGCGAATTATTCGATAGATGTGTTGATATTATAAGAAAGATGGACGATAAATCATATGATAGGTTTGTGGATTTGATACTCAAATATCTTTATACGAGAGATGATTTTCAAGAATATCAAAAAGAAGAACTTATCCTGTCTTTCAACAACATAAGAAATAATCCAAATAAAACAACACCATATATTCAAGATGGAGAAGAATCTAATCTACTACACTCTTATTATTGCACATTTACCTTTCCAGGATGTCCTACGCCATCAATTAAGGAGTATGGTATGTTATTATGTACGCTTTTTTATCTTTTAGTAATAATTTTATTGTTGATAGTATCTTAGCAATATTGTCAATACCAGGTGTTTTACAACAATATTTCCAATGTTATATGATTGCTAATAACAATTCACAGATTCTTTCTGGCTAAAACCAATTGGCAGTAATGCAAAAGTAATATAAAGTAGAATTAACAGAAGTTAATATGGGGGTCTAGCATGGTGTATTATGCAATTGAGAGTTAGTTTTTCTGGATTGCTTCCCATCCTCTCCTCACTTGGGATATAGACCCCCTCTTCTCCCTCACAAGAAATATGATAGTCTAAGATAATATTGTAACATAGATTCTTCTGGGCTAAAAATCAACACCATTTTTATGGATTAGCAATATCAATTAGTCAGTGAAAATCATGAGTTTACTGATAGCAATGCCCTGTCTCGATATTGTTTTATCTTCTGCTTCAGCTGTTATTGAAATGAGTTTAATCCCTTTCATTCCAGTGTTAATTCTGGAACCACTACGAATTTTTGGCGGTGCGGTAAAATTATAATCGTAAGTATAGTCCCAATGATTTCTGAGAAGATAATCAAATGATAAATTAACGAAAACAGTAACATTCTCGCTTTTGTTATTCATTATCTCTACTGTGATGCCAAACCCAATGTCATTTCCAAAAAAACTAGCATATATATTAACGTCTACATCATCATTAAGCTTTGTAGCTTCTGTTAAAGATATCGTAGTTATCAAAAACAGCAAACTAACAATAATTCCAATGGTTTTATTATTCATTCTTTCTAGCCTCCCTTATGGAATCTAATAGTTGGTTTGATATATAAATGCTACCCTCTATCACAGATTCTTCTGGATAAACATACTATAAAATGAGATATTAATTAAAGTGCTCTGATTGGCGTTTTCAGAGACTTATGAAACAAATTGACCTTTTCCTAGTAAGGATTTTTTAACCTCGCTAATTGTTGGGTCAGAAACATGGTAGATTTTTCCATATTTCAGCTTATAACAAAACTTTTGCACTTTTTAACTCATAGACATGCAAATAGGGACCAAGATCATTCCGTCATCTGGATGGGATGATGCTATTTACGCAAGAAATAAATGTTTTAGGAAGTAAGCTGGAAATCTACCGAGACTGTTTTTCTAAACCACAATGGAACCATTTCAAAACATACATGAATGGTCTCTTACTCGGTGGAAAAAGTGAAAAGAACATACAGGACATCGCTTCAAATTCCATAGACGGCAGACATCAAAGCTCTCTAAACAGATTCCTTACAAAACATAAATGGAATGAACGAAGACTCAACGCCATGAGGTTAAACCAGAATATCCATAGCAAAGATGGAGGGGTTATTATTGTGGATGACACCATCATTGAAAAGACTGGTAAAGATATGGAGGGCATAGGATATCTCTATGATCACTCTAAAGGTAAAAGTGTATTGTGTCATAATATCGTGTCGACGTTTTATCGTAACGGGGAACAACATGTTCCCCTTTTTTTTAATCCATACACCAAGAAAGAAATCGCAGAAAAAATGGGTATCTGGTTTAAAACAAAGAATCAGATCGCGCTGGATCTTCTACGGATGTCACTTATGAGGATTCATCCTGAAGCTGTGGTTTTTGATGAATGGTATATGTGTAAAGATATGTTAGAGTTCTGTAATAACAGTGGGCTTACTTGGATATCGCAGGCAAAGAACAATAGGCTTATTCAGTTGGGTGAAGAGGGGATGCAACTTGGTAAATATGCTAAAAGTTTCCAGAAGAAGATGTTCAAGCAGAAGGAGAATCAAGAATACCGCCTCAGATTTTTAATAGTTTATATACAGAATATTTGGGTTCTGTGTAATGTGAGTTTGGGAAATATAGTTTGTGAAATTTAGGTGGGTATATCTTAGTAAATCTTCAGTTAATTTTGTTATAAACATTCATATACCCAAGCATCTGGTTCTGTAACATATGGCGTTGGTTCAAAAGGGTTGGAACATATGGGTTGGTAGCAAGAGTTTGAAAAGTTGATTTTAAAATTTGTCCGCATAGGCTTTATATACAAGATATGAGATTTGAAAATAGGAGGCTTAAAATAGCAGAATATGAAGTAGATGGAACGTTGAGAGAAAAAGAATGTGACAAAAATGCACCTATTTCTCATTTAACGACAATTCCACCAGACAATAAAGTTTATCGTGTTTCTAGAGTGATAGAGAAAATTGAAAAACAAAAAGATAAATTTTGGTCATATGTGTATGAAAATGGAAAAATAATTGAGAAAACAAAAATTGCAGTCGAACCAATTCATGATAAACAAAAAGGTGATTACGTAAGAACTCATCGAGATGGTGTAGAAGAGAATAATTTGTTGGAATTACCAATTTATTATAAAGAGAATAAATACTACAAAAAATGTAAATTAAAATTGAAAATAGGCATAACTTAGGTTTCAACTAAGACGCAACAGAGCCCCAAATATCGTGATAATGATTGACAACTGATTTTTTCAAAGCTTGAATTTTAGTAATTTGATTTCAGGCGACTCAAAAGGATTTCTAGGTTTCTTTCCTCCTTGTTTAACTATATGGTCTCTTAATTTTGCATTTGCTGTTGTAGTTATCTTCTTATGACATCTATGACAAAGTGGAACTAGATTCTTTGTAACTGTTTTATACCGATTTCCATTAATATGATGAATCTCGAAATCATCTTTATCATAAGGCTTACTACAAATCACACATTTGTTCTTATGGGTATTTAATACAGTTTTTTCCTGAGATTTTGATACAGGTACTCTTCTTATTTTTTCTTCTTCCCTAAAAAACGAACCAATGGAAAATATATCATCTCTCTCTACCTTCTTTTCATATCTCGCTAAGTCTCCTCGATAGAGTTTATTTGCATACAATTCTAGTTTTTTTTCATTTATTTTTGCCATATACCTCCTCCAAAACTGTAGTCTTGTAACTTTCTCCTTATTTAAAAATATATCTTAACCCACATATCGTGATAATGATTGACAAAACCATTAATATAGTTATTTTATAATGCAAAATACACATGGTAAGAAAAACACCAAAGAAACTTTTAAAAAAATTTCAAAATGAGGTTAATAATACCATCTATGATTTTTCAGATTGTTCAATCTGTGGTATATGTTGTAAAGACGAAACTTTAACAATGAAAGAACCAGATATAAATAGAATTTCAAGAAAACTCGCAATAGATAAAAAATCTTTTCTTAATCAATATACACACTATAATATAGAAACCGAAGAAACAGTAATGAATATGCCATGCCCCCTTCTAAAGGATAATCGTTGTACGATCTATGATATTCGACCTGAAATATGTCGCAATTTCCCAGTCTTTATCTTAGAAGAAGGAATTGTAATTATAAATAATATTGAAGAATGTGCAAAGGCAACACATTTTTTTGAATCATTCCTTGATTTTTGTTCTAAACGCTATCAAGACCACTATAAAAATTTAATAAAAAATAATCATTTCCCCAAAAGTGATTCATCAGTAAAAAACGCTGTTCTTCCAATCAAATTAATAGCAGCATTTATAATTTGGTTAAATAAAGATTAACTATAACCCGACTTTTACCCTGTTACCCCTAGTCTTTGCATCGAAAACCTATGATCCTAAACAATATCAACCCTTATTCTACAGAAGGGAAATTAATATTATCTACATTTTGCAGAAAATGGAAGGAAGGGATAAAAATAGGGGAGTATCCTATAAATGATTTCAATATGAAACCCTTCCTCCTTTCTTACACATAATCATATACTTAAACGTTATTTAAATTTTACTATACAAATATATATGTAACATCTGTAACATCACAACTTTCTGAAAGTCTGGTAGCGCTTTCTTGTCAAGTAGAAAACAAAGGGGGCTGAGGTGGGAAGAATGAATTTGGTTAAAAAATTCACTTCCTTAGTTGCCCCCTCTCGTTGTTATAGTTTTTTAGTAAATAAAGATAGTGTTTTGTGGGAGAATAAAAAGGGATTGAAAAATCGAAACTGCTAGTATTTAAAGATGTTGAAAACGAGGTTTTTAATGCATTAAAAAAAAAAGAAGAGAGAGGTGATTATACTAATCCTAACAGGAAAACCAGTAGAAGCAGTCCACTGACCTCGACTTGGTCCAAATCATCTACGGTTACTGCAATCGTTACATTCCCGATACCAATCATAAAGACTTTGACATCAACAGATTGACCGACGGGAATATCAACGGTTTTCGAGGTGTTTGCACCAACAAGAATCAAACCACCTTCAGCAACAATTTCGACTGGGACGTCTTCAGCATCAGTGGCGCCAACGTTTTCAATGGAAACGGTTAGACCAAATCCACCAGAGATTGTTACCTCAAGTTCAGGTATTTCAGGTGCAATAGTTACTTCTAATATTCCCCATTCACTCTCAGCATCAAATGTGTCCTTCGCCTTGGCACGGATAGTATATGTTCCTTGTTCATCCCAGGTATGTGTTAACGCTACTTCCTCTCCTGATGCAACAAAATCAGTCCACCCAGTAGTTGTATCGTCTCCCCAGTCAACAAAATAGCTTATATCATCTTCCTCAGGGTCAGTTGCGACAAATGTATATTCATATTCTTCTCCTGCTGCTCCAGTTGTTTCACCATCAATCTCTGGCGCATCAGGCGGTAAGTTAGCAGTGGAAGTCTCGATCGTCAGTTTCGGGAAAACACCGCCCTCTTCAACCCAGAGCCCGCCGAACGTTTCAGCCCGAATGGTCAGCCCGACATATTGCTCCTGGGCGTTGACCAGATCGGTAACAAAGGACGTCACGTCGAAGCTCAGAACCTGTCCGATTTGAGGGTCTGGGGTAGCTACCGAGTCAAGAACGTTGCCGTCCCCGGCTTCGAAATCGGACAGCTCCTCGAGCCCATTGCCCACGTATCCATCGACGGCCAAGCTCTCCGGGGTTTCACCATCAACGCCGAGACCGAAGACGTCGATCTCTGTGATCATTACCTCGAACGTGGCCACGCTGATGAACTCCCCAGGCGGGACGCTGAATGGTGAGATGTCGAACTCAGCCATCGACCGGCACTCCCCCAAGGGTCCCCAGCAGGGCGTCGTTGAAGGTGGAATAGGGCCCGTTGTCGCCGAAACCGTCGAACGGGTCCGCGTCAACAACCTCGAAGTCAACCGGCGGGTTCTCAATCGTGAATATTGCAGCATCAACATAAATAATATCACGTGTTGTTGATGCTGCAATAGTATTCACAGATGCCTGTACTTTGGCTGTTTTACCATAGTTAACAACCGCGGCTGACCCCGGCATTAAAAGTGCTAGGGCAACGCCGATCACTACAGATGCCTTCAAAAAATTCCATATATACTTTCTTTCTATGTTCCTCTTCATAATATTTTACCTCCCCAGAAAAATATCTGGAAAAGATGTTATAAGTTGATTTAATATAAATGTTTTTGATAAAATAAAAACTGCAACACTTGTAACAAAACCAAAAATGTTATTGCGGGTGGGCTGATTTCAATTTTCCAACACATTATTCTGTGGGATTTAAAAAAAGGTTTAAGTTGGAAATTGCAACGATACAAAACAACATGGCCAATACGAAAGATAATAAAAAAAATCGCAATCAGAGCAGGAATCAACAAAAATGTCACACCATACAAAACAATCAAACCATCAGCATTGACACTAAGATTCAACGATCACGTGAACCCAAGGACCCTGCAACGCCTAGCACGACACAAAGACATCAAAACCACATTAATATACGATCACAGCACAGACAAAGATGCTCTTGAATATCTGGAAAAACAGGTACACGATATTGACTATACTTTACTGTCAACAAAAGAACAAGCACAAGTTTTGATGGACAAGTTCTTCAAAGGCGAAATAGATAAAGTGACATTCGATACCATGCTTGAACTACTAAGACCGGAACATCAGACCAGAGGCGAAATAACTGGTTACTCATAGTCAAACTAATATATACTATTCAAATCCTAATATATCTAAGACAAATGTTTATAAAGCGAAATATATTTTAGATTATTAGTTAAATCTAGGGAAGAGTGTTATTATGGGATTAGGAAGCAGGATTTTTGGTGGGAAAAAAACAGGTATAACAGAGGGATATGTAGATCTTGAAAAATATGTCGAATCAAAAACAGACGAAAAAACTTCTGCTAAGATGCATGTCGCAGTTGGTGAAATTCAAAGATACGAAGACATAAAACAATTATCAGATTATGTGTATGGTGGAAATGTTTTAATTCTCGATTTCTCACCAGTTTCTGATGAAGAAGTAATACTTAAGAGAATAACAGATGAATTACGGCGAATAGCAGATGATATCGGTGGAGATATTGCAGGTATTGGCAATAATCTTATGATTATTTCTCCAAGTGGGGTAAAAATAGACAGACGTAGAATAAGGGGAAAATACGCATAATTTTTCATTATCTCCTTTTATTAATGACGTTATTTACTAATTTCCCTCTTTTTTGGGTTTTTGCCTAATAATACTACTCTTGAATCTGATTTTTCCATGATATTTTCATATCCCATTGACTCTGCAAGTTTATCTCCAAAATCCCTTACACTTGCGTGTGATGGCATGTTCGAAAGATTCATCCTTTTCCTTGAGTAACCAACAAAAACATAACCTTTAGGTTCGACAAACAAGGGTGATGCTTTACTATCTAATTTTTCATATTCTTCTATAAATTTATCATCCATGTTCCAGTTTTTTACTAATGTATGGCGTATGACGGTCCGAGTGTCCAGGGATGGCAGTAATTCCAGCGTTTGATTCAGCTTTTCCCAGCCATTGGGGATTAACGGTGAGCATATCTTCTTATACACTTCCTCGTTTGGAGCAACAACTGAGACATATAGTTGTTTTGGCAATGGGTCCAATTTTTCTAGTATTTCTGGTGTCGTTCCATTTGTTACTAAAAATGTGGTAATCTTTTTCTTATGACAGATTTCAAAAAATTCTCCAAGTTTTGGATATAGCGTAGGCTCTCCCGATAGCGAACAAGCAAGCATATCTGGCTCGTTTGCTTCCATCCATTTTTTCTGATCACATCGGGGATCGCCCTTAAAACCGGTAATAAGTCTTCTTTGTGCGGAAATAGCTTTATCTAATATATATTCTGGTTCATCTACTTCCTTTAATTCCTCTTCTGTAAAACCTTGAAATCTCCAGCAAAATAGGCACGTATGTGTACATTGATTTATAGCAGGCGTCATTTGTAAACAGCGATGTGATTTAATTCCGTAAAATGTTTGTTTGTAGCATTCCCTGTTAAAAAGAAGACTTTGTCTCATCCAATGACAAAGCTTTACACCTGAGTGTTCGCCAACAATTGCATAATGCTGTTTTTCTAGAATCTTTTTTAATTCAGGATTCATTTGAATGTGGAGTTATCCATATATTTGTGTTTTATATTTATTTTGTCGTTATGCACAATTATAGTTTAAAAACTAATACATGCAAAATTTTAACTGTTTAACCAATTAACAAGCAAAATCATCGATATCTGGATAAATGTCATCGTTAAAGATTATAGACATTTTACAGAGATGACAAATCCCTTCCTCATCATTTGGAGTTAGGCTACTGCCGCAAATAGAACAATCCTTAGTCATCTGTTTTATCAATCTCCAATCGTATGTATAAAGCAGTCATGGAATATAAACATTTCATTTTAACTGTGTCGATATTATAATTATTTTCATATGCTGTCAACAAGTTTTTGTATTTGTAGATTAAACTATCATCAATTATTCGTTTTTCAAACTTTTCAAATTCGACATTTCTTTAAGGGGAAAAAACTTTAATAATAAACTATATATACGAATTAAATCAATATATTAAACAGAATATATAAACGCTAAGCTTGATAGATATAAGGTAACTACATAATGGGGGCTATAAGTGGTAAAATTACATAACTTAAATGTTATTATAGTAATAATTGTTATTTTTACAATGATTGGAGGTGCAGTATTACCAACTGTCATCGCAGATACAAGCAAGATTTACGTCGACGGCTTTGAGAGAGGTATCTCTTGGAAACCATATATTCCTCTTAAAAGAACAACATTTGTACAGTTAGATGAAGAAAGTTATACAGATGATTATGCATATCTTG
Source organism: Thermoplasmatota archaeon (assembly GCA_030619765.1). Taxonomy (GTDB): domain Archaea; phylum Thermoplasmatota; class E2; order DHVEG-1; family DHVEG-1; genus JAGLML01. Next base: position 17,620 of record JAUXAU010000047.1, on the reverse strand, counting down.
CTGCAGTTCCGACGGCAGTATTTTATGATAAAAACAAAGATCAAATTTTCTCCAATCCTTTGCTCTTTTATCAGGATGAATATTTCGTAGAAAAGGAAAAAGAACGTACTTTGAATGCTTATCAAGGAATTGACTACTTCATGGAAGATTGGATGGACTACTGTAAAGGATCTCTAGATCAAATGACACTTATCAATGTTCCAAAAAGCAAACTGAACAGCAATTGGCATGCAAAGAATTATACAACCATCGATTGCACCGATCCATACAATATTGCTAGTCAAATAGCCCTCCATGATTGGTCGTATGCCAAGGATGCTGTGATTGCTGTCATCGAAGGAAAACCAGATGAAAAACCGGATAATAGAACTGAAGGAACCAGGGGGGGCACCCTCAACTATAAAAAGATGCTAACTGAGCATTTTGAAGTACCACAAACAAATGAGAAGTACCCAATTTATAATGAGTTTTATGTACCTGAAGGGTATAAATTCCTCAAAGTACGATCATGGTATCCATGTTTTTACATTAATGTAGGTATCGCTGGATTAGAAGGAATCGTCAATATGTCTATTCCTACAGGAGATCGAGATATTCAGGTATACTGTGAGCATAACGGACAGTGGATGATGGCAGCAATTACAAGCGGATGGAATGCTCCAGGCGGCATGGATATTGATAAAACATCTGCATATGTCTACAATAGTGGAAAATGGAGTGTAGCAGTTACAGACGTTCCTACGAAGTCTATGGGGCTTGAATCCTTGATTCCGTCAGAGGATGATACGATAGAGTCAGGACTTGAACCTCAAAAACATAGGAAGTTATTAAGCTTTAGATTTGGGAGATATGGACGAATCTTGGACATAATAAAAAATATGCGACAAGTCACTTATCAAGTAGATATAGAAATGTATCCGGGAGTCAACATTGATATACCAGAGATTCCACCATTTGGCTGCAGAAATGCTCAATTTGAATTGACTTGGGATGATCCTTCTTTTAAGCTTGGTTTTTCGCTTATTGGCCCTAGTGGTGAAGAAGTATTGTCAACCCGAGAACCTGGAGTTTCATCTAAATGTACTTTCCCCAATAAAAAAGGAATTGCGGTGCCTACGGGAACTGAAAATGAAATGCAAGTTGAAAGACTCGGTGAATGTCTTCCTGGTGAGAAATACTCAATTTGTGTGTTTGCCATGAACGATATAAAAAGCTCCACTGATTTCACCATTAAGTACTCATGGGAACAAAATATAACGCGTAAGGAAGGAGATTGTCTTGCTTCTGCAACAGAAGGAGCTGTTCTTTCATCGATATTAAATGCTCCCCTGCTCTATACACGTTCATCTGAGGTCCCTAGCTACACTATAGATGCGCTTCACAAACTTGGTGTAGAAAATATCTACATTATGAATCCCGGTGACTACCTTTCATCAAATGCGAAGGAACAACTGAAGAACATCGCAACAATAGAACAGCATTTCACTAAATATGATGAAATATATCGATATATTAGAGAATTAACTGACAGCAATGATATCATATTTTCAACCATCGATCCTTTTAGCTACTGGTATATTGGAGATCTGGAAGTTGCAGGAGAGATGCCTGGATCTCTTTCCATTGGTCCTGCAGCCTATCTCGCGGCACACCATGGAAGCCCTGTACTACTTATTGATAACCATCCAGAACTATCCTCTGCGGTCGTTTGGCATAATGAGCTCTGGAGACGTAATCCCAATGGTATCACGAAATTACCAACGGTCTCTGAAATGTATCTTACCGGAACGCGAGTATATGACTTCTTAAAAGACCATGAATTTGATAAAGAAGGCCAAGAAACAATTATTACAGTTGGAGGACAATTTGACATTGGATTACCATGGGACAGAGTCTTTGTTGGTAAGGGCAAACCTGGTCGTTTTATCGGATCACCAACAGATATTTCTGTGTGGATTTCAAAAACCGTTTTTTATCCGCAAATCGTTTTTGAAAATCCGTCATTGAAAACTCCTAACGATAATAAAATGATTAGTGGAAGTAGCAGCAAAAGACGCCCCATATTGAGCAGGGGTAAATTTGGATTGATAATAACAAAACCTTCACGAGAAGAGACATTTAAATATCCTGTACTTGACACACTAATATGTTATGATCATAAATTTAATAGCAGAGCAAGCAAATATTATGGATTTACCTACGCATGTGCAGATGGTGACATACCTGGAGAAACGCCATCGAATGAACCTATTGACGATGGAGTGATGGTAGCAGTGAATGGTGAAAAGGGCGCGTTCTTTCCAGATTTAAGCGGGTCTGAAGTTCAACCGTTCTATCTCAGAAAAGCAGGATATGATCCAGTTTTTTCCACAAACTTTGAAGCTAATATGCATAATCTCAATCAAGGTGTACTCCTTTGGCTTATTAATACACATGGTTTATATGCTGATGGTGGTATGCTCATGTTTTGGGACGTAGAAGGAAAGAACCCTAATGAAGGCCTTCCGGCTATTCCTCTCGCAGGATATAATAAAGAGACGAATCCTTGGCGAGGATATGAATGGCTTATGGGATCAACAGAGGAACCAGATACTATGACTTCTGAAATTCACGGAATATTACCTGCTTTAATGGGAAACCCTAATCCAAGGGGTCTGAGAATATTTACTACGGCTCTTGATTGGGCTGCTTCGAACAGACCGATCCGTGACCTTATCGGCAAGATCGCAAGTCTTCCAATTCTTCGGTTTTTTGCTCCGGAGTGGCTGAAAGATACAGAGGATTATCATGATGGCGTTATTATTACTGTTTTTATGGGTAGATTTGGAACAAGTTGGTATAATGGTACCCAAATTGATGATGCCCTAGGCAATCTTCACTCAACAGGTATCAGTAGTGTAGCATGTCTTCCTGCTGGAAAATATCTACATCTAACAATGATGAGGCATGGCTCTGTTTTCCAGATAATGGATCCCTGGGCTACTTCATGGTATTCTGATGTGTGGCAGAATGGAGTTCCTCGAGGGATTGCCTTAGGACAAACAATAGGTGAGATTTACTCTGAAGGAATCAGCAAAGTTGGAATTCTCTATATCTCAGAACCAAAACCACAATGGTGGTGGGATCAAGCAGAAAATGTTTGTTTATACGGAGATCCCGATCTGAGGGTTTGGGTACCCAGTACTGAGTATAGCAGTAACAATCATTGGAGTAGCGCAGATGTCGAATCATTACAATACAATGAGAAAGTAGGATTCTATGTTGATGGACACAACCCGTTTGGTGCTGAGGGTCATCCAAATGCAAGAGAACCGTCATCATTTATGGGACAAATTACATGGATGGTAATAATCGTCGCGATCCTTTCTGTGGCCATTATTGGTGGTATTGTACTCATAAAAAAGAAACGCTGATAAGAGGGTTATACATAAAAAAACCACCATAAAAGTTCCACCTCTTTAATTTTTTCATTTTCACAACGGTAAGTTTTTGAAATGCTACAGGATTCAAAAATGGATTAGAATGAAGATTGATCCTTGGAGTTCAACCACATATCAGGACTATACGCGACTTCGTGACGAGTTTGGTATTCAGAAATTTTCAGAAGATCTCTGGAAGGGTCTGCCACATCCCCATAGGCTTTTGAGAAGAGGCATTGTCTTTGGGCATAGAGATTTTGAGTTGATCCTAGATGCATCCACTAAAAAGAAACCTTGGGCCATCTTAACGGGACTCATGCCTTCTGGAAAAATGCATCTTGGACATAAGATGGTTATCGATGAGGTAATTTATTATCAAAGCATTGGAGCAGATATTTTTATTGCTGTGGCTGATATAGAAGCGTTTGCAACAAGGGGCCACACTCTTGGAGAAACAAAAGATTTGGCATTAAGTGAATATATTCCAAATTACATTGCGCTTGGTTTAAAACCAGAGAATTGTTGCATATACTTTCAATCAAAAAATCAAGATGTCAAAGACATGGCATATATTTTAGGTAAAAAGGTTAACTGGTCACAATTGGTTGCTACGTATGGCTTTAATGGATCAGTTAATATGGCGCATATTTTTTCGCCATTGCTTCAAACTGGCGACATTTTACATGTTCAACTTGAAAAATATGGTGGAGTTAGGCCGACCTTGGTTCCTGTGGGGGTTGACCAAGATCCCCACATGAGATTAAGTAGGGACATTGCACAGGCCCATAGAATTTATAATGTTACCGTAACAAAAGATAACAAAATAGGCGTTTTCGTTAAAGTTGATAAAGACGTCGAAAAATTATTAGATAACGCAGAAGAAACTCTGGCTCAATTAGATTTTACTCAGTTGAAGAGAATAACCGATTACAAGGCTATCTATATAAACGAAGCAAAAAAAGAAGATATCTCAAAAATTGATGAACTGCTTGCCAAATCTGAAGTGAAATTAGGCGGATATGGGTTTATTCAACCTTCGTCTACTTATCATAGATTTATTACAGGACTTACAGGGGAAAAAATGTCTTCTTCCAAACCTGAAAGTGCAATCTTTCTTACAGATCTTCCTAAGGTGGCACGAAAAAAAATTATGAATGCGAAAACTGGCGGAGCGGTGACATTAAAAGAACAAAAAAAATCTGGTGGTAAACCTGATGAATGCATGATTTATGAACTTTTCTTATACCATTTAATAGAGGATGACAGAGAACTAGGAAATATCTATAATTCATGTAAGAAAGGAGAACAGATGTGCGGCAATTGTAAAAAACATGCTGCCGATCTTATGGAAAAATTATTGACAGACCTTCATGAGAAACGGAAAAAAGCCAACGAAAAAATTAAGGATTATCTACGCTGAAGTTTAGTCATACGAGCTATATAGACCGTCATCTGATGCTATTTTTTCAAATTTTTCATTAAGTTTTTTTTGTTTTGATGCAAACGTTTGCTGCAAATAGTTAAACGTATTCTCTGAGGTTGATGCTTTTCCTTTTATTGGTATTGTAATCCCCAAGTCATTTCCTTTTACCCCCTCTTCAAATATTTTCTGTGGGTGTATGCCTTTATCAATATTTTTGATAATTTTCTGGATATTTCCCTGGATTATCCCAAAATCACCAGAATTTTTATTTATTTTATGTTCAATTTCTTCATCAATGCGTCTTGCTATTTTAGTTCCAATCCCAGTTACCTGAAAAGGATTTTTTTGATATTCTTTGAGAAGGTAAATTCCTATGTTTGGATTAAAAATATAACAATCATTTGAGAAGAGCTTGTTATCTTTACCAAAGGCAGCTTTCCATCCATTTGGAAATTTCTTTGAATCTTTAATGATATCATTTAATATTTCATGTCTTGGTTTGTTTTTCATCTATATCTATTATGTTAAACTAAAATAAGAATATTGCGGATAAAAAGATACAATCAATTTATTATTAACATATGTAGGCTCTTATTTGCTTTTATGAGCTAACAATCTTGCTCGGTTTCCAATTACAAATGATTTTGTAATAAAAACAATCTCTTTTACTTCCTCAGGTGTTGATACTTGTCCTACAATCATCATTTTTTTATCACTCCTCACTACTTATTTTGCTTGTTTGCTTATTAAGCGCTTGTTGTACAACAGTTACCCGGTATCTTTACGTTTGTTACCCAAATTAATTTTCAATTTTTAGTAGCCCTAATTTTTGCAAAACTTTTAAATTATTGTTATGTCATTCTTAAAGTGCCAGGAGATTTGAACATTATGATGGAGATAAATCGTGTTGTTATACCAGTAGATAAATCGGAAGCATCAAAAATTGCAGTAGAACAAGGATCATATATTGCAAAATTACTTGGTGTCGATGTTGCTATAATATCTATTGATGATTCTCAACAGTTTATTACCTCTGTTGCCCTTGAAAATAAACTGAAAAAGGAACATGATTCATCACTTGAGAAATTCAAAAAAACTGTAGAGTCAAAAGCAGTAAATGCTACAACAGAAATCATAGTAGGACTTACTCCAGCTGAAGAAATTGTTAAGTATGCAAATGATGACGATCTTATTATTATGGCATCTCACTCTAAGAAGGAAATGGATAAATTTATTTTAGGAAGCGTATCTGAGGAAGTACTACGTCGTGTGAATTGTCATGTGATGATACTGAAACCGCAGTTAAACGAAGTTAATCGAGAATAGTTTATTTGCAACTAATCCTTTTTATCGTCCTTTTTCTCATCGTCTTTTACCTTGTAATCTGCATTTATTGTTTTATCATCATCGGATGGTTTCCCTTGCCATGATTCGTCAGTATCTGTATCTCCTGCGGCTTGTTGTTGCTGTTGTTGGGCTGCTTGCTGATATATTGTTGCAGAAGCCTTCTGTAAGACTTGCATTAATGCATCTGTCTTCTCTTTTATCTTATCTATATCATCACCGGTTAATGTTTCCCTTAGCTCCTTTAATGCCTTTTCAATATTTTTCTTATCATCTTCGGAAAACTTGTCCTTCAGTTCTTCCATTGTTTTCTCCGTATTGTGAACAAGCGCATCTGCAGTATTTCTAACTTCTATCTTTTCTTTGCGTTTTTTATCTTCCTCTTCATGCTCTTTCGCTTCTTTTTTCATTCTTTCTATTTCAGTATCAGAGAGTTTTGTTGAACCAGTAACACGTATAGATTGCTCTTTTTCAGTTCCCAAATCCTTTGCTGAAACGTTTAAAATACCATCCACGTCGATATCAAAGGCGACTTCTATTTGTGGTAAGCCTCTTGGGGCAGGAAGTATTCCATCGAGATGAAATCTACCCAGACTTTTATTGTCGGCAGCCATTGATCGTTCACCCTGCAGAACATTAATTTCAACGCTCGGCTGGTTATCTGCTGCAGTTGAAAAGATTTTACTCTTTTTTGTGGGAACGGTGGTATTACGTTCAATAAGCGGAGTTGTCACTGCTCCAAGTGTTTCGATGCTTAAGGTTAAAGGGGTAACATCCAGTAAAACAATATCTTTATCAATATCACCAGAAAGAATACCTGCTTGTATCGCTGCACCTGCGGCAACGCACTCCATTGGATCTACATCACGTTTTGGTTTCTTACCAAAGATTTCTTCCACTCTTTTTCTAACAAGTGGTATGCGTGTAGTACCCCCAACAAGGACAATATGATCGATATCTGCCGGTTTGAGTTTCGCATCTTTGAGTGCTTGTTTGCAAGGATTTTCTGCCTTGCCAATGATGGAAGATATTATCTCCTCAAATTTTGCCCGTGTCAGTTTCATTTCTAGATGCTTTGGTTCATTATCTACTACAGTTATGTATGGGAGATTAATTTCCGTTTGAAGCGTTGATGAAAGTTCCATTTTTGCCTTTTCAGCAGCTTCTAAAATACGTTGCAGTGTTTTTGGGTCTTTTCTTAGGTCAATATTGTGTTTTTTCTTGAATTCCTCTGCAATATAGGCTACAAGAGCTTGATCAAGATCTGAACCACCAAGCTGGGTATTTCCATTGGTTGATAGTACCTCAAAGACACCCTCACCGACATCCATAAGAGTAATATCAAAGGTGCCTCCGCCAAAATCATATACTGCTATCTTATGGTCACCTTTTTTATCAAGGCCATACGCAAGTGATGCAGCAGTTGGTTCGTTAATGATACGTTTAACGTTCAGGCCTGCTATAACACCAGCATCTTTTGTCGATTGACGTTGATCATCATTAAAATATGCAGGGACGGTAATGACCGCATCGGTAATTTTTTCTCCAATAAAATCTTCTGCATCCTTCTTTATCTTTTGCAGAATAAATGCTGAAATCTGTTCAGGAGTGTATTCTTTTCCTCTAAGTTTTACCTTTTCACCGGTTCCCATTTTTCTTTTTATTCTTTGTACAGTGCCTTCTGGGTTAGTAACCGCTTGACGTTTTGCAGCTTCACCAACAAGCATTTCACCGTCCTTAGTAAACGCGACAACTGAGGGAAAGTACGGTTGCCCCTCAGCACTTTTAATGATCGTTGGTTTACCGGCTTCCATTACAGCTACTTCAGAATTCGTGGTACCAAGGTCGATACCAATTATTTTTCCCATATATGTTCACCTCTTATTCGTCTTCTTTCTTTTTTGCAACAATAACTTGGGAGGGTCTCAAAAGTTTACCATCTATCAAATACCCTTTTTTGATCTCCTCCACAACGATTTCGTTCTCACAATCTTCTTTTTCTACAGTAGAGATTGCGTGATGAAGATTGTGATTAAATGGTTTTCCCACACAATCTACGCACTTTATTTGTTCTTTTTCAAAGAAGCTATTTAGATTGTGCAGAATCAGTTTCAATGCCTCTTTTGGGCTATTATCCTCATATGCCTTTTTGATAAGCTCATTAATATCAATTAATTCCGACAGATATTTTTTCTTTGAGTCGTCTTCTCGATGTTGCAATTCTTTTTCTATTCTTTTCTGATAGTTTTGGAAATCAGCGATACTTCGCAGTAGTTTTTCATTTTTTTCTTGTAGCTCTTGTTTGAGTTTTTCTATTTCTTTTTTCAAATTAGGTGTCTTTTTAGATGTAGTATTCTTTTTGCTTATAGTTTTTTTAGTTGTCATGCCTCACCTATCTGAAGAAAAAAGAAAAAAGAAAGGGTATTTTCTACCCTTACATCATACCGTCCATGCCTGGTGGCATACCGCCCATGCCGCCTGGTGGCATACCGCCTGATGGTGCTCCACCGCCGCCTTTTGATGCAATGACATCATCGATTCTGAGTATCATGGTTGCAGCTTCCGAGGCTGCCTGTATCTCTTGAAGGCTTACACGTAGCGGCTCTATGACTTTATTCTTGAGCATATCGTCTATTTTTCCACCTAGCACGTTGATACCGGCGTTTTTGTTTCCCTTTTTATGAGCCCTTCGTACCGCAAGCATCATATCTATTGGATCTAGTCCTGCATTTTCTGAGAGCGTCTTTGGTACCACTTCTATAGCGTTTGCAAATGCTTCGATTGCCATCTGCTCTCTGCCGCCAATCGAGGGCGCATAGTCTCGCAATGCCATTGATATGGCTGTAGCCACTGCTCCGCCTCCCGCAGTCATTTTACCATCTTCCAAGGCAACCTTGACCACTGAGAGTGCGTCATGTATCCCTCTTTCAAGTTCATCTATGACGTGTTCTGTAGTACCACGGATTAGTATCGATACTGCTTTTGGATTCTTACAATCAGTGATGAATGTCATTTTGTCATCGCCGATTTTTTTCTCCTCGACATTGCCCGCATGGCCAAGGTCTTTTGATGTTAAACCATCAAGGTTAGCTACGATTTTTGCACCGGTAGCCTTTGATAGTTTTTCCATGTCGCTCTTTTTAGCCCGTCTTACTGTATAAATTCCAGCTTTTGCTAGGAAATGTTGCGCAATGTCATCAATGCCCTTTTGGCAGATTAGAACTTTTGCTCCGCTCTTTTTGACTTTGTCAACCATTTTCCTGATCATTCCCTCTTCTTCATCGAGGAACGCCTGAAGTTGTGTGGGGTCTTGTATCTGGATCCTTGCATCTACTTCTGTCTTTTTTACTTCTAGTGCAGCGTTTACCAGCGCTATCTTTGCATTTTTGATATGCTTTGGCATTCCTTCATGAACTCGTTCTTTGTCAAGGATAATACCTTTGATTATCTCGGTGTTTGCTATGCCGCCCCCTTGTTTCTTCTGTATTTGGATGTTATCAAGATCAACGAACGTCTTGCTACCAATTTTTTCTGCGACATCGGTTATAGCGTCTACAACAACTTCTGCAAGGACGCCTTTCTCGCTACTAGCACTCTTGCTGGCCATAGAGGTCATAGCTATATCTTTAAGTGTTTTCTTGTCTCCTGCCTTTATTGGTATGGCCAGTTTGTTCAGTGTTTCTATTGCTTTTTCTGCTGCGATTTTGTATCCACCGCAGATAACAGTTGGATGAATGTTTTGATCCAATAGGTCTCCTGCATATTTTAACAGCTCTCCAGTCAAGATAACTGCGGTTGTTGTTCCGTCACCACATTCTTCGTCCTGTGATTTGGCTACTTCCACAATCATTTTTGCAGCTGGGTGCTCCACATCGATTTCTTTCAAAATTGTTGCTCCGTCATTTGTGACAACAACGTCACCCATGGAGTCAACAAGCATCTTGTCCATTCCTTTTGGACCAAGTGTTGATTTTACAGCATCAGATATGGCTCTTGCCGCCATGATGTTGTTTGATTGTGCACCTCTGCCTTTTTCTCTTTTAGTTCCTTCTTTTAATATAATTATTGGTTGTTGACCACCGGCCATCATAAATAATACCTCCTTTAATTTTAGTTAAAACCGAGAAAAGCATATAAACACTTCTATATAAAGTTTACTATGAGTGGTTCTGTCACGTCTGGGGGGTGCACGTTAGTGGTGGCACATCGGTGGTTTAGTAAACATTTTAAACCCAAAAATTCATGCGATATTGGTGTTTCTGCCGTTACTCAAAGTAGGTCGCCAAAATCTACTTTTATCGGTGGAAACACCAAATTACATCTAATTTTTTTAGGAAGTGTTTTTGCAACCCCCTCCAAAAAAAAGAAAGAGAGGGAATTGGGGGATACCCAAATTATTATTAACCCAGAAACGATTAGAAACCTCGTTTTCGGGAGGATAAAATCTACTTATGAAAGACAACCGAAGGAATTGGATATTCATCTGATTGCCGTTCAATTCTGTAGATTTTTTCCATGTGGGGAGGAGTTATGGAAACCGACCTATTATTCCAATACTCCCCTCACTTACCGTATTACGAATATTCTGCCTATATATATCAGAATTCCAGTTCCCATCATAAAATATCCTAGGATTGGGTCTTGTGGTGCACCCATTATGACTTCTGCAAGTCTATCGCCTACGATGGTACACCAACCTAATACGATTAGGATAGCGGGAACTGAGTACGCAAATATTTTTATTGCTGGTATTATCATATTTATTCCTCCTTATTCCCATTCTTATTTGAAAAACGGTGTCTCCGAGCCACCACATAATTGTTTTTCAAAACAGAGAATAATTGAATCTGAAAATTTAAAAATAGAGGGGTGGCACTCTCTAAACAAGGATTTTGTAATATCCCCCATCTCCTCCAGTCCTCACGACTATTATACATGGAATCTGATGAAAAAACAGAACGTCTCCTCCACCAGTCATATCATTGGTGCATCCCCAAGATATACTGGACAGACCATTTTCTCTAATCAATTAATTAAATTTGCTTCTTGTCTAACAGTAATGTTTTTTGTATATATAATGATGACGGTATTTTTTATTTTTTTACAACAAATATATGACAAGAAATCTTTTTTTGATTCAAAAATGGAGATTGTCTCTTTAAAAGAATTAGATTTGCTTCTTACTAATTTTGGGACAGTCTCCCTACCTTTACCTCAATTTGTTAGCAGATGTTGGGAGGATATAATTTATAATTCCCCTAGGCACACCTCCCAGCATTCAACATTATTTGGAGGGATATAAAATAGATAATTGGAGACATTTGAAAATATATGGATGTTGTCCTATTTGTGGAAAAATAAAAAATGAGGGGTTTATGGTAAGTTTTTTAAGATAATAACTCTATTCAAGAAAACTACTTTGGTGGTATAAATGAAAAAAAATCTTGTTATATTGAGCCGTTTTTCAGATAGTGAATCATTCTATAGAGATATTGAAAAAATTAAAAAATTATCAAATTCTGAATTAAAAAAAATTATTGAACTACATTTAGATTATGAGAATAGTAGAAACGTTATTGACCCTAAACTTGAAGGGGCATTTAAGGACGAAAGATTCCATTTAGCAAAAAAAGCATCATTTTTCTTTGGGGTATTATTTCAAGAAGGTTTTAAAAAAGTTTATTCTTTTAATGATTTTATTAATGAATTAAAATTATTAGATTTTGATGAAAAAACAATTACAGAAATAAAAAAAATTTTTGATGAAAAACTCAAAAAAATGATAGATGATATGAAAAAAATTGAACGCCCATTACTAAATAGCTATTGTGATTTTCAATGGAGGATTATTAAAGTAAAATATGATTGGACTGACATTTCAAGAGATAACGTAAAAATTGAAATGAAGTTCTATGTTCATCCAGTTACGGGGGTGCATGAAACTCTTGCTTTAGAAATGACACCTCTAGAATTTAAAAAATTTTTAGGAGAAGTAAATACTATTAAAAGAGAGTTAAAAAATGTCGATTAGTCAAACGGATTTAGATAAATTAAAATCAGAAATTATTAAAGTTATACAGGATATGTTTATAGAACAAACGAAGGTTCTCGGTGGTCATATACAAAATTTACAAGATGGCGTTAAAAAATTCAAAAAACGTTTTAGTGTTATTGACGATAGACTTTCAGATATTGAAGTTGATTTACTTACTTTAGAAAAAACTGAAAAGACAATAAAAGATAAAGTAGATAATTGGGAATTAGAAAAAAATAAAGATAAATTACATTCGTTTACAGATGAAGAACGTTTAAATCAGGGTTCTGTAGATATGTTTTGTTAAGTTATGCTTTAATTCATGTGCCTAGGGGTAGGACACATGAAATATGCAAAACGAAAAACGCAAACAACAAATTAATCATTCTTTCATAGAAAGGAAATATCCTTTATCATCTATAGTTCCCTCTAATTCTATTCCTCCTTTCCATCCAAGTTGTTCTATATCTTTTGGAGGTATCACTATTGTGTATTTGTATATCGGTTTTCCTTTGTATTCACGTGCTTTATGTTTCTGTAATTTCATAATAATTGCCAACTCAAATCACTATAAAAATGTGGCGCCACAAAGTTTATATACTCCTAATGCATTACTATATATGGCGACCGAAATGAGTGAAGTAAATATTAAGGAAATGATTAACGCAAGAAAGGCTAGAGGAATGATTTTATTAGAACAGGGTTTTGAACCGAAAGAAATCAACCTGCACACTTGGATTGTGCCATCACAAAATGGTTGTGGTACATATCAGGTAAGCATGTTTCAAAGGCATTGGAAATGCAGTTGTCCTGATTATCTTAAACGTGGTGTTGAATGCAAGCATATCTGTGCGGTTAAGATATGGAAAAACCTTAGTGAAAAATTTGAACAGTTGAATTTACACGTTAAACAAAATATCGGTATTAATGAAAAAATCCCTGTTGCTAGTTGCAAGTTTTGTAATTCTCTTGATATAATTAAGTATGGTAAGAAAAGCGGTAAGCAAGTCTATAAGTGTAAGGATTGCCACCGCAAGTTTGTTGATAACATAGACTTTGAAAACATGAAATACAACCCTAAGATTATTACTCTTACTTTAGATTTATATTTCAGAGGTTTTAGTCTTAGAAAGGTATCGCATCATCTAAGGCAATTCTATAATCTTGATGTTTCTTATATGACGGTACACCGTTGGATAGAGAAATATATCGGGGTAATGAATGAATATGTTGGTACACTAAAACCTGACATTGGCGATGTTTGGCATACTGACGAAATGATGGTTAATGTAAACGGTTCATGGGAATATCTTTGGAATTGCATGGATGAAACCACTCGGTTTCAACTTGCAAGTGTGGTAAGCAAAGAACGTAAGGTCAGGGATGCACGGATGGTTTTCCAGAAGGCTAAAAAGAACTGCGGTGGACGTAAGCCGAAATACATAGTTACTGATGGTCTTGGTAGTTACAAGAGAGCAATCAAAAAAGAATTTCATACTAATACCCATGAGACAAATCATCTTTACAATGTTGGTTTACAGCATCATCCTAATAACAATCACGTAGAAAGATTACACGGTACAATTAGGGAACGTGAAAAGACTATGAGAGCGCTTAAAACCGATGAAACACCTATTGTAGAAGGTCACAGATTGTATTACAATTTCATTAAACCACACATGGCATTGGATGGTAAAACACCGTCAGAGATGGCGGGTATTACTATCGATGGGGACAACAAGTGGTTATCTTTGATGAAAACTGCATTGTGGTATAAAAAAGCCAAAATTCCAATAAAAACTAAATATTAGAACATATATGAGAATATGGGGAAAGAATATGGAAAAACGGATACTCCTTGGTAGCGTCATAGCAGTTGTAATACTTGTCCTGGTATCATCTTCATCAGCAGTAGATGTAAATTCTAATGATGGTAATGAGATTGAATCAGTAGATACAACTATTGAAATAATATCTTTAATTTCTGGAATTTGTTATGAATATGAATGCGAACACATTTTTGAAGGCGCTCCGTTATTTCATCGAAATGTATCCCTCTTTAGTTATGAATGCAAACTTAACATCATTGCCTTTACCATTAAACCATTAATACCATTTTTTTATAATGAAGATGTAAATACTATTCATGCAAAACGATTAATAGGAATGATAATTCCGACTCATCCAGGAGAATTTGCGGTAGACGGAATTGCATTGGGTAACATTGAATGGAGTTAGAATATGAATAAAAAGATACTCTGGGGTAGTATCATAGCAGTTGTAATTCTTGTTCTGGTGTCGTTTACAGGTGTAGTTGGGTATCAAACTACTAAATCATCTACTATCGCCAAAGCATCACCACTATTTACTATTAGAAGCAATAGGGCTTTGGATAAAGCAAGTAAGGATTTGACCTGTGATTATGTTGGAAAGGGAGAAGAAAGCGTTTTATCAATTCCAAAGCGGGATGATAGAACAGCATCACAGCAAAAGTTTAATTATATGATTGGTAAGATGGATAATAGAACCTTCAATAAATTTATAAACTCTGTAATAAAACGAATATATCAATGTAACAAGGTTGGGAAGGATGTAACTCTTGAACAATTACAACTTTTATATCATCTTAAAAATCCAACGAAAGTGTTAAATCCCTTAAGTTTAGAAAGAAATATAGCAACTCAGCCAAAACGGATTACAATAGTTGATATGTGCGATAGAACCTGGGATTTCGATACTTGGGAATGTATAATTTCTTGGTTATTCTCGTTATTCATATATTTACCTTTGATGATTATATTGGAAATTTTCACACTAATACCTAATTGCCAAACACAGATTCTTTTGGGCTAAAAACACCACTACTGTGACACACCAAAAGTAACACCCCTAGACGTGACAGTACCCATTAGCAGCTTCTTTTATATAAAATTGTTTATCGCCAAAATTTTCAGTTAATACCTTTGATATGAGAAATTCGATTTTATCAGGCATAATTCTAGTAATACTTTCTTCAGTTGATGGAGTTGATTTTGTTTGATAAATAACATTCTCTACATCTTTAATTGAAAATTTATTTTTGTTTACCATTAAAATATTTACTAATTCCGAATTGTTTAAGAATAATCCACTTAATTCAGGGTGCTTACGTAAAAAATCTTTTCTCCCTTCTTCATTAAGTTCTTTGTATTCATCTAACAGCTTTTCATTATGATATTTTTTCAAAACTCCTGGATTATTTTCTATTTCTCTCGTAAAAGCAGGGAATGTTTTTTTCAATACAAGCCATTCTATCAATAATGCCTCATTGATTTTCGATCCCCGAAATTCACTGAGCACTAATTGGAATTTTATTGTATTCATAAATAATTTAATCGCCCTTGGATTTAACGGGATTCCTTCAACAATAATATCGATATATTCATTCTTGAATCCTTTTGGTTTTATTTCTTGAATATATTTTTTCATTTCATCGGATGCTATTGGAGGTAATTCAAATCTTAATTGTACGATTTTATCAATATATTCTTTTGCATCAAATTCTAACCTCTCTTTATATTTCCAATGGAGACTTTTCTGTAATTTTTCAATATCAATTCCCAATATGAAAATACAATTTTCTGTTGATAAAAAAAGGCATATTGCATCTATAATATCTTTAGAATTTTCAATTGAACATCTATCCAAATCATCAATGAATATAACAATTTGGTTGTATCTCTTGCTATTATTTTTTATAAATTCGCCAATTGCTTTTTTAAATGATTGACTTAAACTAGATATTTTTTCAACATCATCTTGATATTCTTTGAAATGTTTTTTGAGTTCACTAAGGGTCATACCTCCCAAATTCCTTAATGCCAAATCAATGACTATTTTCCCAATGGTTTGTCCAACCATTTTTATTTCACTTTTATTTCTTGTGGAAGGCATATCTCTTTTTAATTCATATATAACATGACTAAGTAATGCCATAGAAATTGCCATTTCTTTTTCAAATTCCCAAGCATTAAACCATATAATTTTGGTTTTTTTCATATTGAATTTTTCATTTTTCTTTTTAAAAAAAGAATTATAACACGATTTTTCGGCAAGAATATTTGAGACGGTATTCATTAAACAACTTTTTCCACTACCCCAATTACCATGAATAGCAATAGTTATAGGAGTTTTCGTATTTTTATTGCTGATTAAATACGTGATTGCTTTTGCGTATTCTTCAAAACCAAATTTCCTTGCCTCCATAAGAACTTCATCAGGAGACAATGTTACATCTATCATAACCTACCATCCAATCAAATAATTTAGATTCTTATATATCTTGTTATATCAGATAAAAAATTGAAAATCTAGTTGATGGCTAAAAACGGTCTATCAACTTTTCCAACTACTGTTATGTTGAATATTTATTTATAGTTCATTTGTTATTAGAATATAAAGTTTAAGGGGGGACTATGGACCAAAAAATTAAAATTGCAATTGGAGGAATATATTTTATAGCATTCATATTAATATTTTATATCATTATTAAAATTTTGAGATGGCTATCAATTGCTGAATTATTAATGATATTAGTTTCCTCCATTCTAGTTATTGTCACCTACTTTTATTTCGATACATCTAGAAAAACTATGTGGCATAGAGTGCTTTTAGAGATAAAAAGAGATTATCGTTCTCCAGAAATGGCATATGCTGTGCACACTCTTTGGAATTTTTTTAGAGATGAATGTAATGGAGATAAAGAGATCCTCAAAAAAAAATATATAAAAATTTTTAAAAAGGATTTGAAAAAGATTTCAACTATGGATAATGATTTAGACAAAATTGGATTTAAAAAAATCACTATGGATAGCCAAAGAAGATTTGTTTCAGAATATTTTTATCATTTATCTGATATTTATAGGAATAGAATAATACCAGAAAAAATTCTGTTCGAATCTATTCATCCTGCTGATATGGAGATAATCCCTTTTATTATAGAACCATTGAATTATACATTGATTAATCATATAATAACAGAAAGATTACAGAAGATTACTAAGGAGTATAGTGATAAATTAAATAGATTATCAAAATTTTATAAAGCTTATTCAGAATATTATAAACTCCATAAAATTGAAGATTAAAATAATCATGATTTTGATTTTAAATGATAGAGTCAAGTTGAGCTGTTACCAGCTCTCCCTGCTCTCATAGACCGTACGTACAGATTTCCCGTATACGGCCTTCTCCGTTAGAGCCCCTTTACAGGGAGTGAGATTGCCTTCCTCACCGACCAAAGTCAGCAAATCTACAACAATTGTTGCGTTTCCAAGTCACAACGTGTGACTAATCTGTGATCTGCTCCTCTTTAGTTCTAACGAACCAGACCCCTTCACTCAGCCAAGTTTTACCCTCATC
>JAUXAU010000089.1 GCA_030619765.1 Thermoplasmatota archaeon | reverse complement strand
AGATCCAATGACAATAACAATAGAAGCAGGCGGAATACCTGGATTCGAACTACTGACACTTATTGCAGCGATTGGAGTAGCATTTATACTCCTAAGACGTAGACGAAACTAAAAAGAGAGGAAACCCTCTCTACCTTTTTTCCTTTTTTTAATTTTTTATAAAAACTTAATCTAACGATATTTTCCTTTATTTTTTCAGTGTGTGATGTTTTCTTTAGAAATAATATTAGCTAGGGCTCTTTTCCTTTACTCTAAGTTTGTCTAAGGTTTGTTTTAACTAACGACATTTTCTTCTTAGATTCTTCGGTATGATGTCTACCGTACATCGGGTTTCTGTCCCCTCTTGCAGCCAACGACATTTTCTTCTTAGATTCTTCGGTATGATGTCTACCGTACATCGGGTTTCTAGCATTTGCCTTAGCCTCTGATTGTTTCTTTCTTGTCCTATCAGAGGGACGCATTCCGTAATTTGGATTATTTGGACCTAATTTAGCCAGTGACATCTTCCTCTTTGTTTCTTTAGTATGGCGTTTTCCTTTCTTAGCCTCTGCTATTTTCTCCTTTGTTTTTTCAGAAAGATGCTTTCCTTTCCTTGCTTCTGATAATTTCTTCTTTGTTTCTTCAGAAAGATGCTTTCCTTTCCTACTCTTTGATATTTTCTTCTTTGTTTCTTCAGATAATCGTATTCTTTTACGAGCTTCAGACATCTTTTTTCGTGTTTCTTCAGTTCTTTTATATATCCCTGTTGGCATTATATCTCTCCATCCTTTCATATCTTTTTTCAGTAGCTCTTTTTTACTAATACGGCATTTATGATATCCTTTTTTGACCGGTTTTCCACCTAATCATAGAGACTTCACGTTGAAAAGTACCATTCCTAAGCAATATGGTACAGGAGGGATATTGTAAAAGTGTCGAGGTGGGAGACAAATAAATTGAAGAACTTTGTTTAAAATATGACCACATTCGATGAATGTATAGCTTTTTGGTTAATAAAATTAGCATTAAGTATTATTGTCAATTTCCAACAAACTTTGTAGAAGTTACACATATTTTTTCATGTATACCTTCATATACATGGATTCTAAGAGGTTCTAATCCTATTACTTTCAAATACTGCTGCTTGAAAATAAACTTATCAAAACTCATATCCTCTCCTCTTATAATAAGGAATAGAAAAGCATCAGAAATAGGTTTCTATGAGGGAGTTATTCAAAACTCTCAATAATAAATTTTTTTCTTTTGATCCTAACAAGTTTTAATCTGATGCATGTTAAAAAGTTTTTTTAAGACCGTTCTTCAATTTTACACTTGGTTTATATCCTAAAATATTAACAACTTTTGAGGTATTGGCATAACTTTTTCTGATCCCCTTACTCTTGCGGATAGATACGTTGGTTTTATATTTCAAGAGATCTCAATAATTGTTTGTAAAAAATTCATAATAATTCCTCATATAATTGCAATATTCGTTTTGAAATATTTTCCCAACTATAATTTTTAATTTTCTCTTTTGCAAGTTTTGTTTTTTGTTCTTTGATTTTACTATTGAGGAAAGGTGTTTTTATCGCCTGCGTTAAAAGATGAACATCTTCCGGTTTTACTATAATCCCTGCTTTTCCTAAGACTTCTGGCATACCACCAACGTCTGTAGTCACTATTGGTAAACCGCATGCCATAGCTTCTAATAATGTGCCAGGTAAGCCTTCATGAAATGATGGCAAAACAAATACATCAGCGGCAGAGTAAACCTCAGGCATCTTTTCATAAGGAACATTGCCTGTAAATATTACATTATCTTTTAGATTTAAATCTTCTACAATTTCTTTTAAATACTTTAATTCACCCCAATCCTCTCCGACTATTACAAGCATCGTATCTGAAAAATCTTTTATGATGTTTGGAAATGCTTCTATAAGGATTTTTTGTCCTTTAATCTTTTCAAGCCTACCTACATTTAAAATCATTCTTCCTTTAATGCCATACTTATCTCTAAAGATATCTCGACTTGGTAGATTTTCAAACATAGTCAGATCTATCCCATTTGGGATAACATACGAATTTCTAGCGCCCAAACTCTCAAAAATCTTTTTGTCTTTTTCTGATAAAGCAATTGCAGCATCAAGTATATTTACGTTTTTCGTACCTAAAAACTTTGTATATAGATCTTTTACAACCCTAAAAATTCCTCGGCCGGGAGGGAAACCATGAGAAGTTAATACAAGCTTCCATTTTGATTTTCTCCTGAATCTTGCAAGCATATCCGAATGAAAATAGCCATAAGAATGTGTATGAACTATATCTGGTTTTATTTCATCTAAAACTTTTTTCAATCCAAAAAATACAGAGCCATAACCCCAAACAGGTAAAAATGTAGGAAAAGACATCATTCTGATTACGTTTATACCATCCATTAACTCTTTTTTTAGCAAACTTCTATCAACTTCTCTAGGAACTTCTTTCATAAGGTCGGTTGTTATCACATAAATCTCATTTCCCATTTTCACCTGCAGTTTTGCCAAATTATAAACATATTGTTCTCCCCCACCTTTTGCAGGTGGAAACCTTATTGCGACATGAACTATTTTCATCTATTTCCTTCCTTTTTAGTTATAAATATTATTGAAGGATAGAAAAGTGATTTATGTTTATCTACATCCAATTTGTTGATCAACTCAAATATATTGTTTATTTTCTTAAATCCCGACACACAACTGCTGAATTTTCCACCATAATAATCAAGATATTCTATTTTCCCCCAATGTTTTAACAGTTTTTTCAACGCTTCTATTTTGCATATTTTTAAGTTATGTCTCTGGTAAGTATCAAATGGTGAGAACATAAGCCCAATTATTTTCCGAAGGAGTGCACCATTAGGAACAGATATTATTACCGATCCATTATCTCGAACAATGTCAAAATGGGTTTTTATAACTCCGAGCAAGTCTTTATCGGTAAAATGCTCTATAAGGCCCGATGAAAATGAAACATCAAAAGAAGAAGTATATCGTTTTGAAAAATCATCCGATAATATGTCTTCTTTCCAAGCTTTTACTGGTATTCCTTCCTTTTTTAGGTTGTCTCTAAGATAGTTCAGACCGTCTATGCTTGTATCTACACCATACAAGTCATAGTTCAATTTTTTATGAAAAAAATAAAGACTTGAACCAGAACCACCGCACCCTAGTTCTATTATATTTCTGTATTTTTTATCTTTTAAGTATAAGAATAATTCCTCAGAATCTATATTCGTATCAATATCGTGACGTTGTGTTTTATCCCAAGATTTGTCCCAATGCCGAGATGTTGTTAATTTACTCATAACATATCCCCATCGGAAAATGGTCATTTTCCTTCTCTTTTTATATACCTTCTTTTCTGTACAATCTGCTACCAGACACTTTTTAGCAGGTGGAAATCTAATTGCTACATAAGCAATTCTTTTCAAAAACAATATCGATGTTGTGTATTATAGATTTACTAAAGATTATTAGTGTCTTTATCGATTACTCCATTGTTACATGCCGTCCAGGATAAAAATAACAATAATTGGTCACGATAAAGTATACCCTCCAATAGCAGCTGATGCACAGAGGTTTTTTCACCTATCAAAACACCTTAGTGAAAAATTTAAAGTCTTACTTATCGGGCACAGTGGGCTAATAACTCGGTATAGAAAATATAACATAAATAAAAACTTCGACATCATAGAGATACCTGATCTAATACCAATATCTATAGGAACATTAGGATATTTTGTAACCAAAAAACCTTTGTTTGATCCAATTTTAGCTTTTACATGCAGATACTCACCAAGACTTTTAAAACATTACATAAAAAATGCCGAGGAAAGTAAAATATTGATATTTGAAGGATGCTGGCATACTAATCTATTGGATAAAATCGACATAGGAAACAAACTAATTATTTATGATGCACGTAATGTGGAATACTTACTGAAAAAACAGGCGTATGATGGCATTTTTAAGAGAAAGATATTACCGAAGATATTCGATTTAGAAAAAAAGCTTTGCACAAAAAGTGATATTCTCTTGGCTACATGCAAAGAAGAGAAAGAAAAATTTGTAGATTTGTATAAGTTGAATGAATCTAAAGTGTATGTTACTCAACCAGGAATAAACCTGCCAAAAATGGGAAGAAAAATTCGGAATAAAACAGTATTATTCATGGGTGGAGCATATTTTGCTAATTTTGAGGCAGTGGATTTTATCATAAAAAACCTTGCCACAAGACTACCAGAGTTTACATTTAGAGTTGTAGGAAGAGCAGGTATGAATATAGGAGGAGGATTACCTGAAAACGTGGAAATACATGGTTTTATTTCCGAGGGAAAAAAAGATGAGATTTTAAGGAATAGTGAAATAGCGATAAACCCTATTATTCATGGAGCAGGAGTAAATGTGAAAATGTTGGAATATATGGCCTATGGTTTACCTATCGTAACAACTAACCTTGGAGCTAGGGGCATAAAAGGAAAACCCTTTGTCATCTCAGACCTAAATGGTTTTGCTGAAAGTATCCAAAAGTTATCCTCTGATCGGGATATGATGAAAAAACTGGGAAGCAAATCACGAGATGTTATCAAAAAAAATTATACTTGGCCAGCTGTAACTAAAAACATATCAGAAATATTTTTATCTAATCTAAAGAAAAAGAATATTGGGAAATAGTTATAATTAGAAACTTTATTCCCTGCCATTAATGAAAACTAGTGTTGTCGTTATTACCAGGAATTCAGAATTGTATATTCGTGAGTTATTGGATGGCTTGATTGGCCAGACTAAAGAACCTTACGATGTAATTGTTACTGACGCTGAAAGTACAGATAATACGCAAAAAATTGTTGAAGAATATTCTAAAAAATATGAATTTATAAAACTTTATGTTGCTCCAGGTACCAGAGCTGAGGGAAGAAATTACGGTGTATCAAAAGCCAAGGGAGACATCGTTGCATTTATTGATGCTGATGCTAAAGCAAATCCTTTTTGGATTCAAGAGATCGAGAAATCTTTAGATAATGCTGATGTGATGGCTGGAAGAGAAATACGTTCTGGATTTAGTGGATTTAGTAGGCTCCCAAGGGTAGGAATACTGTATAAAGGCGCAGATGTGACATATCCTAGTGTTAACCTCGCTTATAAAAAAAGTGTTTTTGATGAGATAAAAGGTTTCGATCCTTGGTTTAAAGAGGCAGAGGAAATAGATTTGAATTATAGAGCAGTGGATTCGGACCATAAATTAATATACAATGAAAATGCAGTCGTTTATCATAGAGCCAGGGAAACACTACCTAGTTTTATCAAACAGTCTTTTTGGTATGGTTTTGGCAGAAAAGAATTAGCTATAAAACATGGTTCACTATGGTCCAAATACAGCCCACTGGAAATGGTGAAAATAGGTAGAGGCGAGTCTGCCTGGAAGTTGATAAGACTTGGTATTGCCTTTTTTGGGTATATGTTTTGTGCATTGACGGGGAAAAAAGTTGAGGCAAAAGAAAAACTAAGAAAAGCAAAGCTAAGTGAACGATAAAAAAAATCTATGGACAATAGTTGCTTGGCAGGGAAAGGTTTAAGTGACAAATATTTATCTATTGCGACTTAATGATAATAAGAAGTAAAGCCCCGCTGAGAATCAGTTTTGGAGGTGGAGGAACCGATGTAAGTCCTTACCCTGAGAAAAAAGGCGGTATGGTTTTAAATGCTACAATCAACAAGTATGCATATGGTACGCTTATGCCAACAAAAAACAAGAATATAATCATAAAATCTTTGGACTATGACATTGTTGCTAAATATCAACCAAAAGATCTCATTTTTGATGGCGAATTAGACTTAGTAAAGGCTGCGTTAAGAAAAATGGGTGCCACAAAGGGTTTAAGACTGTTTCTCCATAGTGATTCACCTCCTGGAACCGGACTTGGATCGTCATCAACAATGGTAGTAGCATTAGTAGGGCTTTTTAAACATTGGCTCAAAAAACCTTTGACTGACTACAATGTTGCGGAGCTTGCATATCAGATAGAAAGAGAGGATCTCAAAATTAAGGGGGGAAGGCAGGATCAATATGCTGCAACCTTTGGTGGTTTTAATTTCATTGAATTCAATGGCCCTACAACGATTGTAAACCCGCTTAGGATAGATAGAGATGTGATAAACGAGTTAGCATATCATTTACTACTCTGCTATGTTGGAAGAAGGAAATCTAAAAACATAATTGAAAAACAAACTAGGTCATATGTGGAGGGGGACCGAAAGGTTGTTGACGCGTTAGATAAAACCAGGGAGATAGCAATAAAGATGAAAAACACCTTGCTTAAAGGAAACCTCGATGAATTCGGAAAGCTTTTACATGAGGGATGGATGACAAAGAAAAAATTCACGAGAGAAATATCAAATCCAATGATAGATGTCCTATATGATATAGGTAGAAAAAATGGGGTCATGGGAGGTAAAATACTTGGTGCCGGTGGAGGAGGGTATTTATTACTATATTGTAAATTTGATAAAAAACATATAATAGCGAGGGAGCTAGAAAAAAATGGTGGGAAAATCATTGATTTTGGTTTTGAGCCGACGGGATTGCAAACATGGGAGGTGAAAGAATGAAATATATAATAACTGGTGGAGCGGGATTTATTGGAAGTAATTTGGTAGATAGGTTAATGGAAAATAATCCTTTGAAACTCACTGTTATTGATAATTTGAGAACCGGAACAGCTAATTTTATTGAAGATCATAAAGGTAAAAAGAATTTTGAATTTATAAAGAAGGATATTAAGCGTGTCGATTCATTTCCAGATGAATCGTGTGATTGGGTATTTCATTTAGCGGCTAATGCTGATGTAAGGGGTGGAGTAAAAAACACCCGAGTTGATTTAGAAGAAAATCTCATTGGTACTCATTCAGTTCTTGAATTTATGAGAAAACAGGATATTAAAAAACTGGTTTTTGCATCAAGTTCAGCTCTTTATGGTGAAACCAAGGTGATACCAACTCCAGAGGATTTGCCAGACATCAAACCCATTTCATTTTATGGAGCTAGCAAAATAGCAGCTGAAAAGTTCATATCTTCTTACTGTTTTACATACGGAATGCAAGCATGGATGTTTCGCTTTGCAAATGTTGTTGGGAAAAGAAGCACCCATGGTGTAATTCCTGATTTTGTAAACAAACTTAGGAAAAATCCCCATGAGCTTGAGATACTTGGTGATGGTAATCAGACAAAATCATATTTTGATGTTAGTGATTGTGTAAGCGGTTTAATAGATATACCAATAGCTGATAAGAATATTGTTGTGGAGGCATATAATCTCGCAAATAATGAAACAATTAAGGTAAAAGATATGGCACCCATAATTGTCGACGAGATGGGGCTTAAAAACGTTAAATATAAATTTTCGGGTGGAGATCGTGGTTGGATAGGAGATGTTCCCATCACAATTTTATCCTTTGAAAAGGCAAAAAAAATAGGGTGGGGTACAACCATAAGTCTGGAAGAGGCTGTGAGAAGGACTGTTCGATATTTACTTGATGGAAGATGATAATTTCAAAGACTCCCTTTAGGATTAGTTTTGCAGGCGGGATATCAGATATTAAAGATTATTACAGACATAGTTATGGATCAGTTGTTAGTACGACGATAGATAAATACAGTTATGTGACCGTAAATAGAAAATTTGATAGTAAGATCAGAGTTAGTTATTCAAAAACAGAAATTGTCAACCATGTGAGAAACATCAAGCACCCTATTGTAAGAGAAGCATTAAAGTTAACAGATCTTGATGGTGGGTTGGAAATAACAACCATTGCTGATATTCCTGCTGGTACGGGTTTGGGTTCTTCCAGTGCTTTTACTGTCGGATTATTAAATGCGTTGTATGCCTTTAAGGGAGAGTACAAAGGTGCGGAGGTACTTGCTCGTGAAGCATGTGAGATAGAAATCGATATTTTAAAGGAACCAATTGGAAAACAAGATCAATACGCTTGTGCATACGGTGGCTTAAATCATATACGCTTTAATCCTGATGAAACTGTTTTTGTCAATCCTGTTATTTCAAAAAGAAAAACTAAAGAAGAACTCGATTCTAATCTCTTATTGTTTTATACTGGAATCCATCGAAAAGCAAGTACTATTCTTACTGAAAGTAAACAGAATATGAGTAATCTGAGAAAACATGTCGATACATTGAGAGATCTGTCAGAAGAAATGGCATCCGCCTTAAAAAACAATGATCTCTCGTGCTTTGGAGAACTCATGCATACGGCATGGCAATATAAAAAGAAGACTGGAAAGGTCTCAAATCCTGAGATTGATAATTATTATGAAAAGGTGAGATTGGCTGGTGCACTTGGTGGAAAAATCCTTGGTGCAGGCGGCGGCGGATTTTTGCTTGTCTATTGTGAGCAACAGCATCACAAGAATGTAAGAGAGAGACTGTCCGATTTAAAGGAAAGTGAATTTCATCTAGAACCCCAAGGAAGTAGGATAATATATGTTGAAGAATAAAACAGCGCATAGTTTAAGAAAGTGGAAAAATATATAAATAGTTCAAACTATAAAGTTTAAAATAAATAATTATTGAAAAATATATCAAACATATTTAAACTCATAATGTGCCAATGGTGAGGCATTATGTGGTAACTTGATAAAGGTTGAGGTGGTAGAGATGTCATATGAATATGTTGAGAAGTTAAATGATAAGTTTATAGACAATAATAAGGAACCAACTTTTGAAAAATCTAGTGATATACTAACCTATACTGAAAGAGATGTAAGTATTTTGAACTATTTGGATGAATCTATTCAATGCATTGAAGATTTAAAGAAAAAAACAGATCAAATACAACGAATTATACAGATTCTTGAAAAAACTCGAGAAAGTGGGAAAAAGCTTTTTCTTATAGGTAATGGGGGAAGTGGCTCTCTTGCATCACATCTCATCTGTGATTTTAGTAAATTTAGAAAGCTGAAAGCCATCGCACTAACTGATAGCATCGCATCAATTACTGCGTATAGTAACGATGACAGCTATGATGTGATTTTCAAAGAGCAACTAAAAATCTTGGCAGAGGAGGGCGACATAGTCCTTGGAATTAGCGGGAGTGGTAATTCTAAAAATGTTATCGAGGGCATAGAATTTGCTAAACAAATTGGTTGTCGTACGATTGGCTTAGCTGGTTTTGATGGTGGTAAACTCAAAGATGTTGCTGATGAATGCATTGTTGTTGAGATTAAAAACATGCAGCATAGTGAGGATATGCATACATTGATTGGTCATATGGTAGCATTTCTTATGAACGAAGCAGATTGATATGGATAAAGTTGTTTTTTTAGATAGAGATGGAACAATAAGTAGGGATAGTCCCGATCATATCAAATCATGGGATGAACTTCATTTCCTTCCAAATACAGAGCAGGGAATAAAGTTACTAAACGATAATGGTTTTAATATAATTATAATAACTAATCAGTCTGTTATCGCTAGGGGCATGGTCACTAAAGAAGGGCTTGATTTTATACATCAAAAGATGATCGAAGAACTTGAGGAGTACGGATGTAAAATACATAAAATATATTACTGCCCGCATCACCCTGATGATGGATGCAACTGCAGAAAACCGAATCCAGGGCTATTGTTGAAAGCAGCACAAGAAAATGATATCGATACCTCTCAATGCTATATGGTAGGAGATAGAATGATGGATGTGGAGGCTGGAAAAGTAGTAAAATGTAAAACCATTCTCATCCCATCTGAATTAGGTTTACAAGAACTTAAAAACAGTATGATAAAGCCTGACTACATAGCAAAGGATTTGCTAGATGCAGGCAAATGGATAGTAAAAAATTATAGTAAATACTAATTTTTATAAATTGACGAACACCACATACTTATACACTAGGGAATTTATTCTTGTTTTAGATGATTAATTAGATGTTAACAAAACATTTTATAACGAAGTAAGGATTTCTTTTACACATTGTAGACATTGCTTATGACGAGGAAGTAAAATGAAAACTAGAGTTCATAGAGACAAACTGATGTTTAGATGGATTACGAAAAACCATGAGATTGTTGCAGGTTTTAAACGCGTAAAACATGGCAAATGCAGTGTATGTGGCAAGAGAATTCCTTGGGGAAATACATTGTGTGATGATTGCTTCGAGAAAGATAAGGATGTAAGTAAAAAATAATAAGAAAAAAATAATCAAAATTAGAATAAAGTGTTGTAGAGGCGGATAACCAACATCTCGCTTCTTCCACCCCTCATCTTATGAGTTTAATTAGATGGACTCTGGGTTTTTCTCCATATTTGGAAAAATTAGGCTTTTTTTACGTTTGTTGCCTTTGGTCCTCTCTCTGATTCTTCACTCTCGTATTCAACCTTGTCTCCCTCGTTCAGATATGTTCCAGTTGGCACAGCCGATCTGTGAACAAAGACATCCTTTCCGTCTTCACCTTCAATGAATCCGAAACCTTTTCTTGCATTGTACCATTTGATAGTTCCTTTCATTTTTTTAACCTCCTTAGACTTTGGAGTCTTGCTTTTAACAAAAGAATAAAAAGTTTCCCTCAATATCGAAGAGACGAAACCATGAAACTTTTGTTTCTATTCCTTTGCAACTGGCATATTAATCAATATCTTAAATAGATTTCCATTGATGAATGTGGGCATGAACTGTTTTTTATTTAATTTTCGTACAAATAACCCGACTTATGTGCTAATTCATCTCTATAAAAAATATTATTAAAAAAGAAAAAGAGGGGTGGATGATTTGGTGTATGTTTTACCCTAGTAGATGTGAGAATATCATTTCTAACACTGGAAATCGCTGAATGAGTCTCTCAAGAAATTGTAGAAATAAAGATGGCTGGCTCACTGGTACCGGTGTTGTCATAGATACATCTATTGTGCAGGTATCATCAGGATTTTCCATATTTGTTACTGTTATTGTTGAAACCCAATCTTCTTTTTCTTTTGGTGCAACAACGGTTACTTGTACCGTTACTGGAGTTGCAGGTGGTAAATCGTCACCGGATTCAGGGTCAAATGTCCAGGTTCCCCAACTTGGCTCATCCGTAATCTTCCAATCTAGTAATCCGCCACCAACGTTTTTAACAGTAAAACTATCCGTTAAAGTTGCACCTGCCGATACATTTCCAAAGTGAAGGTCGCCTTCACAGAACAAATCGGGATCCTCACCAGCTTCTCCCTCAAGTGATAGATCGTCATAGTAGACAGAAGTGGCACTATTAGCAAACAAGTCCACGGCCGCTATGTCAAGTAAACCATCTCCTTGATTGAAGGGTCCTGCTGTCCAAGCCTTCTCGTATAGCATCAAACCATCATAAAAGACCTGGTGCCAGTCTGCTCCGAGATCGATCTCTACACGTATTTCGACCCACTGGTCTGTGATCAGGTCCAACTCATCCCCATCATCTACCGTTACGATTTCAAGAACGGGATCAAACCACATTTGGACCGCCCACTTACTGTTCGCCCCAGGGTTATCTTCCGCGTAGTAGCTCAGCAGGATGAAATACGAATTGCCCACCGTGTCACCTGGGACGTACACCCAAGCAATAAACGTCCAAATACCTGAACTATACCCAGAATACTCATGCACAAGGTCGGTAGGGCCGACGATGTCGACTGAGTGCGGAGAACTAAGCGATTGGTTACCCGTCACGGTCGCTCCAACTGCAGGGCTATCGTCCCAGCCTTTCCATCCTCCATCGTCTGGGGTTCCATCCAAAAATTGATAAAGGGTATAGTTATCGAAGTCATCAAACCAGACTATGTCGGTTGTAGCTGACTGGGTCTTCATATTAACAGTTTTTTCAACATTCATGGCACCTGTTACTGAAAAAACAGTAACGCACAACAGCATACTTACAAAAATGCTTATTATTTTCTTGTTCATTTTTTTCCCCCAATGTTATATATTTTATATGAGCATTATAATATATAACGTTTTTGGAATAGCACATATGAGTATCACTCTTTTATTGGCTGTACCCATTGGCATATACAGAAATTTATAGAATTAGATGATAAATTCGTTGAAATTATTTAATTGTGCAATTTAATAGTTAGCATGGTTTAATGTGCACCTATGCTTTATTTTCGATTGTTTTTGGTTTGGAGGGCACACACATAGCAAGGCATGGGTGGGTACCAATCGAAAGATGAAAGTAAAAAGGAAAAAAAGAGGGGTGGATGATTTATTGTATATTTACCCTAATAGATGTGAGAATATCAGTTCTAACACTGGAAATCGCTGAATAAGTCTCTCGAGAAATTGTAGAAATAAATATGGCTGGCTCCTCGGTGTTGTCATAGATACATCT
The DNA here is from genome assembly GCA_030619765.1 of Thermoplasmatota archaeon. Lineage (GTDB taxonomy): Archaea > Thermoplasmatota > E2 > DHVEG-1 > DHVEG-1 > JAGLML01. Next base: position 165 of record JAUXAU010000089.1, on the reverse strand, counting down.
ATTGTGCAGGTATTATCAGGATTTTCCATATTTGTTACTGTTATTGTTGAAACCCAATCTTCTTTTTCTGTTGGTGCAACAACTGTTACTTGTACCGTCACTGGAGCTCCAGGTGGTAAATCGTCACCGGATTCAGGGTCAAATGTCCAGGTTCCCCAACTTGGC
>JAUXAU010000087.1 GCA_030619765.1 Thermoplasmatota archaeon | reverse complement strand
GCCAAGTTGGGGAACCTGGACATTTGACCCTGAATCCGGTGACGATTTACCACCTGGAGCTCCAGTGACGGTACAAGTAACAGTTGTTGCACCAACAGAAAAAGAAGATTGGGTTTCAACAATAACAGTAACAAATATGGAGAATCCTGATAATACCTGCACAATAGATGTATCTATGACAACACCGGTACCAGTGAGCCAGCCATCTTTATTTCTACAATTTCTTGAGAGACTCATTCAGCGATTTCCAGTGTTAGAACTGATACTCTCACATCTATTAGGGTAAATATACAGTCCACCCCTCTTTTTTCTTTATTAATCATTCAAAAGGCACAAAACATCTTAGAATCGATTATTTTCGGCAATTGACGAGCATGATTACAGAATTATTTAAATAATCCTTAAACGTATAATTATATGTTGGAACGGAGGAAGGGTTTCAAAATCCACGTTTTCTTCACATACATATCCCCCAGTATATTTCCCTTCCTTCCAAAATATCCCCCTCAACTATTATAATGCTTAGCCATGGCACCTTTTAATCCCATATTGAAAAATTGACAATATCTTTTATTCAGGGGAATAACATGATATTAATAACGGAATCAAGTTCTTGTTTACTTATATAAGATTGTACATAATCAAACTTAAGTAACCAAAAAGTATACCTAAACTAGGATGCATAAAACCAAAGACGAACTTTATGAATCAATTAAGGATTTGAAGACAAAAAAAGAATTCGAAGAAGAAATAAAAAAACATTTTCGAGAATACGATGGCCTATTTGACGAAGATACAATTGCATTATTTATAGTAGATGAATTAGGGAGAAACAAACAGGTTATCAGCAAAATATCTGATTTAAAACCCGATTCTGATTATACAGTTGTTGGGGAAATTACAAATATTTATGATTCCAAGTCTTTCAAAAGAAAAAACGGTACTTCGGGAAGGGTACTTAATCTAGATATAAGCGATGATACGGGTACATGCCGGCTAGTACTGTGGAATAAAGATGTAGAGCAAGTAAAAAATAAAGATATAGTATGGGGGACTATAGTAAAAATTATAAATGGCTATACAAAAAACGGCTATTCAGGTCTAGAGATAAATCTTGGCCGTTGGGGGCTTTTAGAAGTAGAGCCAAGTGATGAGATTATTAAGAATTTACAACCAGTAAGTTCTGATGATATCAAAGGTAAATTGATTCATCGAGAATCCACACGAGCTTTTTTTAGGGATAACGGCGAATTTGGTTTTGTAACTACAATAAAAATCAAAGAAAAAAACGAAGAAAAACGAATAATAGTTTGGGATGCAAAAGTAAAAGAGATTCAAAAATTTAAAATTGGGGAACAATTAATAATAAAAAACATAACAATAAAACAAAACAACGGTTTAGAAGAGATACATGTCAACGATAATAGCACGATTCAACGAAGCTAGCATCCGCCCTGAACGTATTTTTTGTTTTGTTCTAAAGCGTATTGAGCTTTCTGAAGCTCCCTACCAAGATATGTGTAATGTTCAGCTCTAAGATCTAGAACATGCTGTACAATAGTATCAGATAATGCATCTGCTTTTGCGCCTGAAAAAACCTTTTCTAGGTTCCCTGAAACAATCCTATCATCTTTATAGATGTTGGAGTAATATTCAACTCTAATTTCTTTTTCATGCACTTCTATAACAAAGAAACCTCTACGGTCAAGGATTACATCTTTTTGTAGTGTTTTTTTGGCCTTTATTAAAGGAACTTCCTTATCAACCATTAATTTTCTCACCTGCTTTTGTAAGATTTTTCAGTTTCTGAAATGCAACATCTCTAGGCAATAATCTTTGGCCGCAATCTGGAGAAATTTGTATAATTTTATCTCCAAAAATATCTATCGCCCTTATTATATGCTTTGTGATTTCTTCTACAGGTTCTACTCTTATGTCATCTGAACGGACTGAGCCTAAACAGATTCCTTGAGAAAAACTGTATTCTTTAAATGCATCAAATAGCTGTGGCGAAGCTTTGAATTCGTGAGAAAGTATATCCACAGGCATTTCCAAAAGTTCTGGTACAATGGTAGAAACATCTCCACATGCGTGAAGTATTGTAGGACAAGAAATATCCTTGGTAATTATCCCGATTAATTCTTTGCTATAATCAGGAATGTGGTTAGAAAAAAATGGCTCATCAATACTAATCATATCAACATGTTTTTGTAAAGCCTCTGCCTCTTTTTTAAGAGCATAAGCAAAATCAAAAGCCGTCTTTTTCTCATCATTATAATAGAGATCAATGCAAGAGTTGGTTAAGGTACAAGGTCCAGTAATCACGCCTTTTAATTTTTTATCTTTAGGGATCAAATCTCTAACATATTTCTGATCATCTATAATAATAGGACCATGGTATTCTATTTTATCTACAATTTCTGTTCTATTTCTAGTTCTACATCCTTTTAGTTTTCTAGTGAAAATCTGAATGAATGGATCTCTCGTTTGTCCATCTGAGACAACATCAATACCAGCATTAATCATGTCATTAACGGCATATTCAATATACTTCTCCCAAGTAACTTCTTCTTGATTAAAATAACTGTGCATTAACTCTATAGTGTCAATTTGTGGTGGATATGATCCAATAACACATGTTTTGATTCTAGTCTTCATTGGAGAAGTTTCCTCCTAGGATGAAACTCAACTGGCGATATTCCAAAATAATTTTCTGTGTATTCAGATACCAAAATATCTTGCCATGCAATAATGGGAAGGACCATATCGGCATTTTCTATGGGACCAAAGATAGCATAGTTTCCTCCAAAAACAGGAATATTAATATTTGAAGAAGAGTCGACTATTTTTCTCGCAGATTCAAAATCGTTTAACCACTTTGATTTTTCTACAACATTATGAATGGCACAACCTACAGGCAAACCATACTCTTCTTTTATCACAGGAAGAGCAGCAATAGAAGCTCCGCTATTTTCACCCGGTGCAAGCGCAGCGGTATCCACAAGAATTTTTTCAATTCCTAATTTCTTAGATAGCTCTAACAGTCCGATATCTAATAGGTGTGCTCCGTTTTCTAAGACTTCAACTTTTCCATCTGGTGATTTATCCTTTGGATTAAACGCTACAATAATTGCCATTTCAGGAGTGTATTTCTTTAAAGCCTCTCGTTCTTCATCTGTGATTCCAATATGGATGGAATTATAGATAGTCCTAGGAAGGAGATTCTTTTTGTGAAGATATTCTAAGGTTTTTATCTTGATAGAAGGCTCAATAATATCTATCGAGAAAGGATGGTTTTTTGGAAGTGTTTTTTCGATAAATGTAATGATTTCTTCAATATATTCATCTTTTCTAATAAAGAAATCTGGAATTACAGGGTTGCCTGTTTTTTTACTAAGAGTTAGCATTTTTTGAAGATGTCTTCTTGTTCTTTCAAAATCAGGTTCTCCTTTAAAAAAAACACCACCAAAAAGAACTGTTGGATATCTGCCTGGCTGACCGCCAATTTCTATTCCTGAAATGTCAAAGATTTCCTGTTTTTTAGTAAAAGAAAACATTTACTTACCTCTCTTCTTAACTTTTCCCATATAATTCACTACAATCTTTGAATGTAATGCTCTTTTATCATCTAAATTCACGTTTGCAGTAGTTTTTATTCTTATTGCAATGTAGGGTTCTCCAAAGCATGGAGGTGATCTTGCTGTATACTCATTTATAATTTCGTCAATTTTATCATTATCTTTGATCCCTATTAGATTGACAATTTCAACTTGGTTACGAAATCTTTCTATAGCTTTTTCTTTTAAATTCTCAATATATGGTATAGCTCCCAGTGCCTGAATAATCTTATGCTGCTGATCTATCCCGTTTTTGTATAAGGCAACAAGTGAAGTTCCTGAACGATGGCCTCTGATATCATCTCCACAGATAATAAGATATCTTATGTAAGGATTTGAAATTACATTGGCAACTATTTTTTCTACACCAATATTTTCGGTTTTTAAAGGACCATATATAGCAACGTTATCTGGAGGTGTATACTTTATAGTGAGTAATACAACTGCAACACATCCATTAGGCGAACAAACGGTGAATTCTCCACCCCACGGGTAGTACTCGTTTTCCATTTAGTACAGTCTCCATTTTTTAAAAAATGAAACTGTTTACTTAATTTTAATGTATTCCTCACAACACAATTTATATTTTCTCCAGATAAACGCAGAAATCTACCATTTTGCAACCTTTATTTAAAAACAAATTATAGTAGATAAATGCATCTTTTATTTAAGATGATTGAAGAATGTTAATCATAGGAAAATATTTAAGCCATCCTAGTACAATATTATATTTGGAAGAGGCCAGCCAAGTCATATTTTCCTAGATTTTTTACACGTCGCGTGTTCTTAAACTTGGGAGTTTTGCCTCTCTCAAAAATTAATTGTCGACGTGCTAAATGATTCAACAGGAGAAACAAGAAAAAGTTCAATAACAATTCTTAAACGAGGTACATGCCTTAGGTTATCATGAAGGATAGATCCGACGAAAAAAAATTGCCTGTAATTTTTTACACAATTTTTGATAAAGTGGCTAGCAAGACACGATGTAGAATTTCATTTTATGATTTTGGTAATGTGGAGGTGATCGCGTGATGGATGACAGTGCGCTGAAAAGATTTGTAATAAAACATTTTCCTCCTGGAACAGATATCTATGCGCCTAAAGTTTTTAAAAAGCTCTCAGATGAGTGGGCGCGGTTGACGGGGGCAAATGAAAAATGAGTGCCCCGGAACAGATAACGCTTGATACACCTCGAATTAGGGCGCAGGATATAACCTCGACTGAAATTGGTAAAATTTTGTCAAAGATTAGAAGAAGTGGCGGCCGGATTCTCAAGGTCAAGGTTTCGCCGTCAGCTGTTGATGATAAGAATGGAGGTCATGCTGAGGGTTGATTTTTAAGGAGATGTTGAAATGGAAAATGGAAATGGAAACATAGGAAGTAAGTTCACGTTTGCAGTTGTCGTCAGGGGTGAATTGGAGGATATCAATACCCTGATTGATTTTTTGAAAAATAGTAGATTAACCATAGCCCATCAACAGATAGGACAGAATAAGATGTGGATCAAGGCAGAAGAGGTGGAACATGGCCATTAAACACTCAAAAAAAAAAACAGGTGCAAGTTAATCTCATTACAGGAGAACGAAATGCGGTAAAAACCAGGAAAACAAAAATGGCGAAACGCCCCACAGAAATCAAAGCTGAGCAGAAAATAAAAGAGCTGGCGAAAGCAAAGCGGAAAAAACAGTTTGATGAGACGATGGATGAGGAAAAACGATGGATTGAAAAAGGCAACAAACCAGAGTTGCTTTTTGATTTATCGGACGATGAGAATATACGGCTGACCAGCTCCGGCATGCAATTAATTAAAGAAAGAAAACGGAGAAACATTAAAACTGGTGAAATAGAAACAGATGAGAGTTACCGGCATATATTCAAAGGGCACTTCAGCCCGTTGAAACGGTTGGAGTTAGATAACGAGATGTTTTTTGAGGTAGAAACGAGACAATGCTTCAGAGGAAATGTAGAAGACATAATTAATCAGTTGAGGAAAGAGGGAGGTGTTGTGAATAAAGCGCGAATAGCTGATGCTGTCAATTGTGTCCTGCACGGCTCAGATGTTGAAACAATAACGGGCTATTCGACCTATGGTGTCTATGAAAATGACGCTAGACTCCACCTATGTCTTAATCCGTATCCTATCACGGAGATACAGGTAAGAGTTGACCGTGACATAAAGAATGCATTGAAAATACCGTTGAATAAAACCAATGTAGAGTGTTGGTTTTCTGTCCCAGGGTTTTGGGATAAATATGAAGTTTATCCCGTTCTAGGCTTATCTATAATGGCACCTTTTGCATTGATACTAAGGGACAAAGGTATAATTGTACCTAATATTTTTCATGTGTCTCCAGAATCAGGACTGGGGAAAACAGAAAGTATGAAAGCATACTCTCAATCACTTTTTGGTAGAAGGATTATCAGCTCGGATGCTATCAATTCAGATTTCCGCCTTGCTGATAACCTGGACAGCTATGGTGGGTTGATCTGTGTTGAAGAGGGAGAGAGTTTCAACTGGGGACGTTTCAGCCCACATTTGCAATTAAGCGCAGAGCAACCATTACAGGATATAAGAGGTAAACCAAATCTGGGATCACGGCAATATTGGAGTCGTGCTGTTCTTGGTTTTACCGGTAACTATTTTCCGGTGAAACGCAAGGCAACCTTGGTTCGCTTTGTTGCAGTAGACTTTAACAGGAATAAAGCAAAGGAAAGAAGGGGAAAAAAGAAAGATTTGCGTCTGGCAATGAAGAAATTAAAACCCATTGGATGGAAAATTGCAGAGATAGAAGTTAACGAGTTGGATTCAAGTATTTCAAATCTGATAGATCAAATAGAAAAACACGAATACAATCTGGATGAAAAATATGCAGGAGGGTTTACAGACCCGCGAAGATCCAAGAGCTGGGCGATCATATTCGAGGGTTTACGGCTGTGGGGGGTTGTCGCAAAAACCTATAATGTCGATTGGTCTCCCCCAACGATAGATGAGTTTATTGAGACTGTGGTAAGTCCTAATGAGACGCGGGCTTTTGAAAACGTGGAAGTGCCGGCAGAGGCGTTTATTTCCTGGTGGGAGAGTTGGTGCGCTAAGAACAAGGAAAACATTACGATCGGTGATGATTATAATAAAAAAACTGTAAAAGAGGTCAAAGGAAAAAATGATATCTGGCGAGAGGCATGCGCAGAAAACTATAGCGGACATGTGATAACAAAGGCGGTTTTGTCCCTATATGAGCAGGACAATAAACATAAGGTTTTTCTTCCTATTAATACATTAACGGATCTGGGAAAGGGGATCGCTGCCCTCTATGGCTTGAATATGTCAAAAATCTACAAAGACTGGAAGTTTGGCAGGAAAACATTGAAAGGTGTATTTATCCCATTGGAAGAATGCAGCATTGGAATGGAGAGTAAATAATGCACTATTTTTTTATATATTCATTACCCCAAATCAACGCAACCACGCAACCAAACCTATTTTTCTCCCGTTGGAGATGGTTGCATTGCTGTTTACTCTACGCAACCGTTTTTTTCTCCCGTTGGAAATCCTCGGTTGCGAAGTTGCGTAGAAAATACCTAGTATTCACTATAAGAAAAAGAAGGCTACCTTTTGGAGGCGTCCAATGATTAAATATCGCAGGTTTGCTCCCAATAAGTACAAATGCCTTTACTGCGGATACTCACCATTCGAGATATGGACTTTTACCTGGACTGATTACCGTACAAGCAGGGAACGGGCAACTCCTGTACTTGCATGTAGTGATGTAAAAGACATTAAGGAAAACAGAGAGTGGATTTCAATATAAAAAGTTGGACAAAAATTTGATAAACTTGTTTATCAACTGATGTTGTTTCACAAATAGCCCTTCATTATAAATTTTACCGTCTCCTACTCAAATTGCAATAAGGATTATTAAGAATAAAAGTATCACATTCCTAATAACATAATATTTAACAACATATTGGAAGAGTAAAATGTCTGCAGATAAAAATGACAGTAAAGAAGAGAAGTTATCAATTAAAAGAATAATCAAGGCATCATTGGATGATTTTCAAGGAACCAATAAAGAAGCACATGGGATTCTAATTTCCCATAATGATGAAGGTTTTTTTGAATCAAGGCAGACTCCTAAACCTTTGAAGGAACTAGCAAATCAATTACTTGGTACTATCTCGGGGGATGATACTTCTGATGAAAATTAAGAGCTTTAAACTTTCATGGTTTAGAGGTTCTGCACAACAGGCAATATTAGACACTCATTCAAAGAGTGTAGTCATATATGGGCCAAATGGTTCCGGAAAATCTACATTTCCAGATGCTTTTGAATATCTTTTTAGAAATGGCAAAATCAGTCACCTTACTCATGAATATAGCGGAAGAAAACAAGAAAAGGGGGTGAGAAATACTCATGCTGGAGAGAATAGCTCCGAATTAGTTTTCACATTTGAAGATGATAAAAAAGCTAGTATAGCGATTAATAAGGATGGAACAAATAGTTTCAACTTTGAGCCAGAGGATTTTAAGGATATAATCAACAAATGTGAGGCAAGCCATATTATTCTAAGACAGGATGAAATTGCAAAATTTGTTAATTCCAGTAAAGGAGAGAAATATTCCGCTCTTCTACCTCTTCTTGGTTTATCCGGGTTAGAAACTGTCATTGAGAACTTTTCCAACCTGCAACAGATATTGGCAGAGGAGAGTCAATTACAAAAGACTGAGCAAAGATTCGCAGATTTAATGGAAGAAGCTAAACAAGTCCTTCCATCTTTTGAAGAAAAAGAAATCCAGGAGTTAATAAACAATATAGGCAAACGGTATATAGTTACTTTTCCTAAAGACCACTCTGAACTCATAGAAAAATTATCAATTGCGATAGGAGAAAAGATTAAGAAGATAAATTCTGAAATAAAGAGATATACTATCTTAAGACAGATAGATAATGAAAATCTTATTGATAAATTCGAGGATTTAATAAAAAATCAAGAAAAATCGCTTCATGATGTCGATTCTTTATTGGGACGTAAATTAGAGGTATTGGAGAAATCATCAACATTTTCGAAAGAATTGAAAGAAGAAGACCGAATTCTTTGTCCATCATGCGGTCAAGAAATTGAAAGAACCAAATATATCGCTCATGTTGAATCAGAATTAGGACATTTAAGCAAAGTTATGGAAATTTACCAAAAAGCAAAACAGTCCAGGAAATTATTCTCTGATTCAATAAAACTTATTTTCCAAAGAATTGATGATGAAGATGTCTCTAAATGGTTAGAGCAGGAGCCCCACAAAGAATTAAAATTTTCATTAAAAAAAATATCAGAACTGAGAATTAACGAGACACAAGAATCATTCACAAAAGAGAAACTGGATATTATCAAATCAAATATTTGCATAATTAGTGATAAAATCAAAAAAGAAGTTGGAAAGACACCTCCAACAGTAGAAGAGCTTATCAGAGATAAAGACACTGTTAATATCATTAAAAAAATTCCTGAAATTAAAGCTCTCAATAAAAAGATAAAGGAAGTAAAAAACATCATTAACGTTCTTGAACAAACTAAAATGTCAATTCATCAAGAACTTAAAAATAAAACCCAATGCATAATTAATCAGATTTCCAAAGATGTAATGGATATCTGGTCAAGATTACATCCAGGTGAACCCATCGAAGATATTCATCTGAGCATGCCTGATTCTACCGACAAAGGCATAGACATCTGCTTAAAATTCCATGGAGTGAATCAACTCTCGCCACGTATAACATTATCTGAAGGTCATAGGAATAGCCTAGGGCTGTGTATCTTTTTAACTCTTGCAAAGGTAAGTAGTGAATTAGACCAACCAATTCTTCTCGATGATATAATAACTAGCCTAGATAGAGAACATAGAAGTTTTGTTGCCGATCTTTTAATGGATGATTTTTCAGGTCGTCAGATTTTATTATTTACGCATGATAGAGAATGGTTCAGTGAACTCATATATAGACTTCCTCACTCAAATTGGAACTTTATGAAGTTAAAACCTTGGGATAAACCGGAAATAGGATTACAGTGGATTGGATCACTTAGCGAATTTGATGAAGCAACATCTTTACTATCTATAGACATAACTTCAGCAGGTAATAAAGCAAGGGGGATTATGGATAACAATCTTTCCATAATTGCTGATAAATTAAGAATTAGGTCCTTACAATATATTCGTGGTGATAAAAACGATCATAGAGGCGCCGTTGAGTTTTTAGAACATATAACATCAGAAGCAGAAAAGAGTAATAGATTTAGAAAGAGGAAAGAAAGTTCAGGTTCATATGAAGTGTATTCTGAACCTATCAATGATTGGAAAACAACTAAATCACTTCTTATCTCATGGGCAAACAGAGCATCCCACGGTGGATATGTTACTAGCGCTGAAGTTGAAAAATTAATAGAAATGTGTCGGAAAAGTTTAGATTTTTTAAAATGTCCTGATTGTGGTGAATTTGTATGGATTTCAAATCAAGAAAGTAGAAAAAGACTTCAGTGTAGTTGTGGGAAATTACAATGGAGATATGATTGATTTTTTACAACAGTATGCTCGTGGTAAAAACTTCTCCACTCCTTTCGGAAATTCAACACAGACTATATGAAAAATCTTCGATTTTCCCAAATTCAGCCTTCGGTTGAACTTTGCATAGCTTCGTATTATTTCTAACATTTTTCACACTTTGCACCCCGCTCTAGTAAATCTAGATATTCTACGATAATTAAAAGCTATAATCTTAGCTTTTGTTCTCTCCCATGTCGTTCCAAATATTATGATGAACAATCTAATGCTAAAAAATAAAGATAATAATTAATTCTTGTTGTAGATTTTGGAGGTTTCTGCTTACTTTCATAGGTTTTCGATGCAAAGACTAGGGGTAACAGGGTAAAAGTAGGGTTCTAAAGGTTTTTAAATAAGGAGAAAGTTACAAGACTGCAATTTGGGAGAAACATATTATGCCTAAAAGCAGTAAAAAACAAATTGATGAAGATGATAAGACGTTCCTTAAAATGCTTCAAAAAAATTCTGGAGATAGCCCTGAAAATATTGCGAAAAAATGTGGTTTTTCCAGACAGAAAGTATGGAGAATCAAAAAAAGACTGGAAAAAGACAAAACAATCTGGGGATACCCTGCAGTAGTAGATGATGAAAAATTTGATGTAACACGATATATAATGCTTGTTAAAAGGTCTTCTAAACCAATAGGTGATGCAATTAATAAGATGATTAACCCAACCTTTCAAAAGAAAGGTGAAGAAGTTGGAGTTAATATTATATCTGGTGGTTATCTTCATGGTAAGTATGATTGGGTAATCATTTTCACGGCTAAAGATATTAAAAATGCGAAAAAATTAGGTGAAATCCTATTTACAGAATACCCACAAATGATAAGGGAAGTTGAAATCATGGAGTATGTTTTCACATTTAAAGAAGGTGGAATGGAAAACCCCGAAATGAAGAAAATGCTAGAGTTTTTTTAACGCAGTGAGATTGTACATCTACTTCCGTATATGGTTTGTGTGAGCTCACACAACAAGGTTATCTTTATTAACCAAAAAACGATACCACTCACTAGAGGGGGTCAAACCTTTTGAAAAAAGATTAGTTATTCCTTTCCTCCTTTGACCCCTTTTACAATATCTTTATTAACAAAAAGGGCTATAATAACTGTGAGGCAAGGGGAGGTAAACAAAAGAAAAGACATTAAGGGCAACCTGCTTTTGTAACTATATCCTTTTCACCTCGTCCCAACAGTCCTTATGAAAGAACATATTGTCTACCTGTATGCATTCTGTACCGAATTTAATCACTTTACTGCATCTACAACACTTCAAATTATTTTCAGCAATCATTGATCAGTTCGACCCACAGTTTATCATCAACCTTGGGAAAGGTTATCGATAGGAATATTATTTATTATTTTATATCCAGCACCTTACTTTTTTTATCTTCCCCAAAAACACAAGGATTGATTTTTTATCTAATTTCCACAGGTGGGTAGATGGCTACGGGGTCGCTCTCGATCGAGGGATACGTTTCTCCCCTATATTCATAGCCATACTTGAATCGAAACCATCATTTAAGGCGAGGAGCGAATAGTATTTAAGGATGTGTGCCCATTAATAATAGAAAAATAAAAGACCTTGCGGTGGATTACCTGTGTCTGATAGGTACCAACGTTTTTTGGCTATTTGTGGCATAATCGCACCTATCATATTCACTATCATATTGATGATCGCAAGTTTGCTCCGACCTGACTATAGCCATTTAATTAATTTTGTAAGTGAATTGGGTGCAGTCGGTGCCCCCTACGCTATTATACAAAGAATAAACTTTGTTTTGACAGGTATCCTGATAGTAGCGTTCACTTTCGGTCTTCACCGAGGAATAGGTGACGGAAAAGGCTCAATTATCGGTCCTCTCTTGGTCGCTATCTTTGGGCTCAGTTCAGTGATGTCGGGGATCTTTTCAACAGATACAATCCAACCTGGGTCGTTTTCTGACATAATGCACAGCATGTCTTCTGCAATCGGTTCAGTGGCTGCGATTATCGCTTTTTTCATTATATCGGGAAGATTAGAGAAAGACATCTTGTGGAGGCCTTATCAATCTTTCTCCATAGTGATAGCAATCGTCGCTATAATAGTTTCAGTAGTTGGGACTGGAATTCTTGGTGCGGTTGGAACTCCAGGATTGGGGCAGAGACTCTTTTTGGCAGTATTGTTTCTGTGGATAGAAGTGATGGCGATTCGACTCTTTCAGATTTCGTCTATATCACTCAAGGAACGACTGAATTGAAGTAAAGGATTTGTGCCCATATGGGGGCCAATATAAGAGTATGATTAGCTTTAATTGATATGTTCAAGGTTATATATGATAACTGAAAAAATTATCTTATTCAAATGCTACTTGTACCAAGTGGAGCTAGGAGATCCGCCTTTAATAACTCCTTTGGGTAAAATTGCTAGAACCAGTTATAACCCTTCCAACATCACGATCTCCCTCAGCAAATGTCAAAATATACAATTTGGCATGAATCTTCTCAGAAGGATACGCTTTGATTTCTAATTTTTTCTTTTTTTAATTCCAATTAAGGCACAAATAACCCTCTAACGCATTTTCTTTTTCAATCCCTTTTTATTGAAATAGCTTGAATACTGCGCGGTCTGAAACGTAAGTGTAAGACCCGCAGATGAAAAGCTATCTTTTTTTCTATCTACAATAATACGTTTTCTGTCGCACGCGACACACCGCTATGGTGTGTCCTATAGAGGTGC
>JAUXAU010000109.1 GCA_030619765.1 Thermoplasmatota archaeon | reverse complement strand
AGGAACGTGAATAACACTTAAATAAAACCTTATGTATTAGATTATATGGATAAAAATGAGTGGAAATATCTTGCTTAAAAAGGGTTTGGTAGTTGCAGTTATCTTGTTATTCATCAGCGTGAGTGTTATTCCATCAACTGGTACCGTGGTTGAAAAGAAATTTTCTATGCCGACTAACTATGATGGTAATACCTTATCATTCGTGATCGGTTAAGAGTAGTTGACTAAACATTTTATCCTATAAAATGCATTCCATTTTTTAGGACGGGATGCATTATGGTAAATAAGAAAAATGGGCTTAAATGTGCTCGTAACAATATGCTTGACTCCAGCTTCACTTGCCCTCCCTACAATTTCTTCTATTTCATCATCGGTGAGATAAGGAAAAACGGGGTCAAGCCTAATCCCTGTTGGAATACCTGCCCTGGTGAGTTCCTTGATTGCTTTCAGCCTTTTTTCTGGCTCAGGTGCGTTTGGTTCAAGCCTGCTGTATATCTCTTTCCTCAAAGTTGTTATGGTTAAGGTGACGGCTGATTTGAGATTTTGAAGGATATCTATGTCCCTTAGCACAAGGTCGCTTTTCGTGATTAGAAGTATCCTGAAGTCATAATCACCGAAAAGCTGGAGGCATTTTCGTGTGTCCTCGTATTTTTTATCTATTGGGACGTATGGGTCAGAGGAATTGGAAATTGAGATTATGGAACCTCGTGGAATTTTTTCAAGGTCCTTTCTGATTCTCTTTAAGAGGTCTTTCTTCCTTCTGGCCTGATAGAAATTCGGTATGTATGTTGCATAGCAGTATATGCATCCGTGGCCACATCCTGTGTAAGGGTTAAGCGAATACTTATCAGGGCAGGTACAAATCTTGCTTCTCCATGGGTCAAAGGGTCTGACCCCCCTTTTCATCATTTAAATCTTCTCTTAGATGGTGCACAACATCGAGAGATTTCGTTAGAGCTGAATTTGTTATATATTGATAAAATAGATGATAGTCTATACCGTCATTTTGAAAAATCTTCTTAATATTTCTTCCAAAATCTGGATAGTTTTGATACGTTTTAAAGTATAATTCTGCTATTGAAGAGTGAATAAGCGAAAGAGTTCTTCTTTTTCCTATCTCTTCCATTTCAACGATCTCTGATAAACCTATTAGCCGATTGATTATATTTTCTCCTAAGCCTATTTGCTCTTCCAAGAACCTTCTCTCAATTGGAATTTCAAACATGTAGAAAACAGACAATGGAAAGAAAACATCTTCTGCACCTGTGCTTATATTTCTAATTGAATCTTTTATCTTCTCGTAAATTTCTTTCTCTTCCACTGAATCTTTTTCTGGATTATATGCCTTTAATGCCCATGATAGGTGCCATAGGTCTTTTTTGTATTTTTCAAGGATTGTTAAGGACAAGGGCGACATAATGGGAAAGGAAATCGAATATAGAGACGAGATCATTTATTTCATTGAAAACTTGAATGCATTATGACTGGGCTTTAATCCTCCTTTGTTTTAGTTCACTGACACGACCTATCTACTGATGATATTTTAATTTGTCACTAAGGTCTTCTTCTCTGAATATTCGGATGCTTATTATGATTTTTCACATCCCTCTTATCCTACCAAAAGCGTATAACTGCTGTGTGATATATATATCTGTTATAAAGAATATATTAGCATTCGTCCTGAATCCTACAAACGTAAAAAATATTATACATTTTTTTCGTTTTGTAGGAAAATATTGTAATATACATTTAAATAATAATAAGATAATTATTAATCTCTGTCAATAGTTATCAGATTGACATGTGAGAGGGATATATAATGAAGGAAAAAGAATCGTATAGTATTATGGATTTTAAGGAGATTGATCCTCAACTTGAAAAACATAGAAAAGACGTAATAGAAAAATATATTGAGTATGAGATTGTTTTAATGCAGGAGTTCAAAGATCAAGGTAAAAACCTTGATGATGTTATAGAACATATGAAAACAACTCTCTGGTTTGTGAAAAACCAGAGAGCACAACAAATTAAGGAAGAACTAGGTATGTAAACCTACTTTTTTTTAATACCAATGATCTCATCAATAAGTTCATATTTTATCAGGGCTTTACCTATTATTATTTTCCCCTCATTAACCTTAAAGAAAACTTCATCGTTTGGTTTTAGGTTTAAGAGTTTCAAAACTTCAGGGGGAAGTGTTATCCTGTTTCTATTGTCTATTTGTCGGGGTTTACCCAGTAATTTCTCCATGTATCTTGAAACGCATTTACCCATATTTAATATTTAGCTTTATTGGGTTTATGGGAGAATGGGAAAAGTATATATACCCACAATATATTACAATTAAACAAAATATATATTTTGGGAGGTAAAGAAATGAAAAAAAGAACGAAATTTTTTGGAGTTGGAGCAGTTGTTCTATTGATTTTAATGGCTTTTATGCCTATGGTGTTAACTATAGACACACCGCCTGCATTTACTTTACCTGAATGGGGAGGTGCAATGGTTCATAGTGATCCTCATCAAACAGACTATATCGAATGTTTAGATGTACCAAAAAACCAGGTAGGTATAGTATGGGAAAATGAAGAAACACTGGGTGAGAAAAGTGGGACGATAGGAGTCGGAGTAGCAGGAAATCGCGAAATTGCAGCATGTACTTTTCACCGTTTTGTACCAAAACAGGGGGAACCCCTTGACAACCTTGGTATTTATGAATATGACGGGTCTCTGAGATGGAAATCAGATAACATTTTGTGGGCTTCGGCAACATTTTCCACACCAATGGTTGATATATACAACCGAGTTATCGCATGTGACCATATTAAAATACTAATGATTGATCTAGATGATATTATGGATGGAAATCATCCTGATTATCCTGAAAAAAACATTCAATGGTTAACAGAATTTGGTAATATAGTACCATTTTGTACTGGAATACCATTTAGTCCTACCATTACGGAAAATGGAATAATAGTATTACCAACATGGGGAGGTCCTATTTTTACTTTTGATAGTTTAACTGGAGAACCGTTACATCATATCTACCTCGATAATGGTGTGATAATTGATCCCTACTATGGAATACCAGAAATGCCAATTGCAGACTATGAAGCAGTTTTTTGTCAACAAACGCCAACGGATCTACCTAATCCTAGTGTTGAAATACCAGAAGAGTCATATAGAAGAACCTATGAAGCAGTTTTTTGTCAACAAACGGATAATCCATTTAAGCTCAATATCGAAAATAATACAATTGAATGGACTTCGTCAACACCCTATGGGGCACTCCCCTTTAATACAGTTACTGTCGAAGATAATACTACATTATTTGTGGCACCAAGAGGCAGATCTGTTGTAAAAGCATATGATGCAATTAGTGGTGAATTACTAGCTTGTAGCGACCTCCTAAAAGAGGAGTTAATCTCTGGTCCAGGATGGTATGCAACAATGAACTCAGCGTGTGTAAATGGTAATAGGGTATATGTTCTAGCTGAATGCATGATATTGGGCTACCTTCCTACAGGGGATTCCCGGCTCTATGCAATAGATGTAGGTTCAGAGGGTGAATTGGATGTAGCTTGGTATTTTGAGATTTCCGACAGAAGTAGTCAAGCAACTCCCACGTTTATTGATGGTACCCTCTATTTTGATTCATATTTACCTGGGGGAGAAGATCCGCGCATTTATGCAATAACTGATTATGGAGACAGTGGGGAACCACAATCAGGATGGCCTGATGGGGGATATGTGGAACCCGATAATATGACATGGTTTTCCTTTTCATCTGATCCAAGAGGTGGTTTCTGGTATATTGATTCAAATCCTTCACCTTTTCAGCCTTCGGGTAGAAAATTAATTCATTTTAATACAGTAGATGGAACATTCATGGAGGAAATTGTTATTGATGATCTAATGGCTGATGAAAAAGAATACACCCCGATGTCGGTTATGCAAATTTGTGAAAGTCAGAAAGATGATCTTATAATGATAGTTTCTGCAAATTGGCATTCGCCTAATTATCGATTTGTAGAAAATTATGTAATAGCTATTGATTTAACAGATAATTCGTTATTATGGAAGGTTTTAATAGAATCCGATGACTATGACTGGTTGAATCATGCTAGTGGTCAATATACAATTTTGATGGATGAGGAGGATGCTAACCCTCTAGTAGTATTTTGCAAATGGTTGGGCGGTATAATGGCAATTGGAGTTGTGGAATAAGACTCAAATAAGCTTGAAGATTGCTGACTGCTAGAGAGCTACTTAGTGTTATAGGTGTTATAGGCTAGAATTTATATACCACAACATCTATAGTATAGTAACAATTGGGAGGAATTATATAAAAAAAATCACATTTCATAAAGGAATTACATCAGGTATACTTATTCTGTTTTTAGGAATGTGTATTATTCCTTCGTCATGTTTACCTGTCAAACAAGATTTTACCTTATTGGCAAAAGACTCAGCTTCTCAAATAATGCCATATCGTTATTCCATAAATTATAAAGAAACGTTTTTTGAACCTGAACATGAAAAAATATTGCTTCAGGATGATGATGTTGAACTCCTTTGGAATATATCGACAGAAGTGGGAAGACATATCGGTTCTGCATTCATAAATGATGATGATGTGCCTGATATTCTTGCTTGTAATTATGCACTTGATGGAATTACTGGTGAAATCATCTATCAATTTGAAAAAGGCAAATTCCTTGGTTTGGGAGATGTTAATAACGACGGTCAGGAGGAAATAATTACCTCTGAAGATGATGATTGGAAAGGGCTTTCAACATTATGCTGTATAAATGCATCTGTGGGATCGGTAATCTGGGAACGTGAGATTCCAATTAGTGTGATTCGTTCCATCTCTATAGGGGATGTTACTGGTGATTCGACTAATGAGATAGTTGTCGGTGCTTTTGATGTGTATTGTCTAAACGGAAACAGTGGTAGCATTATCTGGCAAAAACATCTGGTAAGTGCTCCTTATACTCCTGTTTCTTGTACTGCTATATCTGATGTAAACAACGATGGTTATAACGAGGTGATAGCAGGTACAGGTAATAATGATGCACGTGTTTGTTGTTTAGAAGGAGACAAGGGAGATGTTATTTGGCAACATAAACGAGATTGGGCTGGTGGTGCAGATTTTAGAATATTGTGCATTGATAATTTTAATAACGATTCTTATAAAGAGATTGTCCTAGAGGTGAATGGGGATCCTGAAGGTGTTTGGGGTGTCTTTTGTCTTAGTGGTTTTGATGGAAATATCCTCTGGACGTGGAACCAGGAGTGGGATGCAGGATGGAAAGGAAGCATCCAATCGATCCTATCTGCAGATCTCATTCCAAACATTCCTGGGAATGAGGTTATAGCCGGGGGCGTTACTGGTTTTTATTGTCTTTATGCAGGGGACAATCCTCCCCCAGGTGGGCGGGTGATATGGCATGCTGGAAGAGCTAATGGTATCATTCCGAATATTGTCATGTCAGCATCATTGGGTGATGTCGATGGTGATGGTCTTTTAGATGTTGTGGGTTCGATGTGGGAGGGTACAGGAATTTATGCAGTGAATGGTCAATATGGCTCACTATTATGGTATAATTACAGTGTTGGAACATATGATATTCATACCATTACGTGTGTTGATCTCACCAATGATTCGATTGATGAGGCAGTGTCAATAAATAGTTATTATATTGACAAACGTTACTATTACGTGACTGCTTTCCAGAGTAATTTTCCACCTGATAACCAGGCTCCAGATGCACCTATGCTGGGTGGTCCAACAGAAGGCAAGTCATTAAGAACCTATGAATTCACAGCTCTTTCTTCTGACCCTGATAATGATAATCTCTATTATTATTTCGACTGGGGAGACGGTACAGGAGATATTTCAGCAGTGGGTGAACCAGGAGAGACCGTGGTCGTTACTAAAAGTTGGAAGGAAGCAGGCAATTACACCATCAAGGCCAAAGTGATTGATGAACATGGGGCTTATGGCAACTGGTCTGATCCTCTTTACGTGAATATTATTCCTGCACCTTTTTTAGAAATTCAAATTAGTGTTGGATTTGGTGTTCGTGTCTCAATCAAAAATATCGGCGATGCAGATGCTGTCGATGGAAACTGGATTATTACTGTCAAGGGAGGAAGACTGGGGTTAATTAATTTCATGCGAGAGGGAGATATAATTCTCCTTAAACCCGGGGAAGAATTTAATAAGAGAGTTTTTCCACTTGGGCTTGGTCCTGTTGAAATTACCGTAACTGCAGAAGTTGAGGGGGATAAATTTTCGAGGGATAAATACGGGTTTATAATCTTTGTTTTTGTAATAGGTTGAAATTATTTTGTGCAATGCCACTTACTGCAAAAGAACTATTTCTGGTGCAACTATCCTCCTATCCAAAGTCGAATAGATTTTTTCTTTACCCTTTAAATATTTGACGCAAAAAGAAAAGTAATATTATCACATTTTTTTCTTCTCTGAAAAACAGATATTACCAGTTAATCGTTATACACCTCCAATTTGTTTAATTTTTCGTTTCAAATCATCAATCCCATCTATGTAGTTTATTGTTGGCAATGCAGTTGCTCGTATGTTCATTCTTGCTATTTTCCTCTTTGCTAATGGTTCATCTCCATCGTCGTATTCCTTTCCCCTAGTCAGCATTGCATAGATGATGATCAACAATTTTTTCGCAAGAGCGACAGCAGCTACCTGCTTTGCTCTACCTCATCTTATACAATGTTTTTTAAAATGTTGCAGATGTTACTTTACATCAACAAACATTTAAATACACTAACAAACATTTAAATTATCCTAAGATAATGACCTCGTAGATTTTGGGGAGGATAATCAAAATGGAAAAAAGGTTATTGAAAAAAGGTTTAGCAGTTGCAATAATACTTCTGTTAATTGGAGTGAGTACTTCCTCAGTAAACGGAGTGATTTTAAGTAACAAAATAACTGTACCATCTATAGAAAAAACCGGAGTCTGGCGGCTGCATAAAGTTTCTATACATGAAGAAAATTTTGAGGAAGAGCCAGTTTCTAGTGGATGGGTACAAGTTATCGGTGATTATCCAAATGGTGAAATGGATAATGGTTTTAATAATTCATTTAATGTTGCGGTTAGGGGGAAAACAACCTTTACTGTTGATGATGTAGAATATCTTTTACTTGGAACAGGAAATTTAGTTGGTTCTCCATTTGGTCTAGATATGATGACAGCTACTCTCGCGAAATTCAAAAACATCGGTATTTTATCG
>JAUXAU010000084.1 GCA_030619765.1 Thermoplasmatota archaeon | reverse complement strand
TGTTCTATCTTGCGTTGTTCTTTTACTGTGATTGGGTCGACAATCCAACGTTTAGGAAATTGGAGATTTCACTCCACTCGATTCAATGTTTAGAGACTTCACTTTTTCAAAGTGGAGTCATTGAATCGAAACCATCATTTTCACCAAATTTTGTAACAAATTCTTCAATTCGTCTTAATTTCTTTTTATATAAAGTTTTACAATAATTTATTAGGTCTTTTACTGTTCTTAAGATAAATCAGTAGTCCCTATTTATCTCGTTTTTTATGAGTGTTTGAAAGGTTATGTTTTATTTCTTTTGATGCGGAAATTTCATCTTTTTGAGATTTTTTAATTCTTTGTTGAACCACTTCGGCTAATGTATCTGCAATTCCTTCTAAATTATCGTCAATATCTCTGAGGGTATAATGTTTAGTAGCAAAACCTTCTTTTAGTGAGTTTTCATCGCTAATCAGATCTAAATGTAACTGTTCTGGATCTAAAGAGTGATGTTCTCCATCTATTCCGATATTTAGTTTCGCATTTTTGATTGAAATATCAACGTGTTTATGAACAGTATATGGCTCTAATTCGCAGTCGATACCCCTTTTTTTTAAGGCATCATACATTTTTAGTGCATGCGATGATGCCCTTTTTTCTTTTTGATGTACCATGCATAGAGGCTTACCAAAATGTTCCATAGAATAATCAAATTCTGATTTTGGGAGCCTAACATTACAGATTTCACAAAAATTAACTATCGAACTATCCTTTTTGAGTTCTCTTTCAAATAAAGCTAATTTTTTTATAGCCTCCTCTTTTTCAATTTTATCTCTTATAATATGTAAAATTTCACCCAAAGCAACAACATCAACTGTAATATTATATCTAAATTCAAGTAATCGAACTAACTCCTGTATCAAATCAGATGGAAATTTCCTTTGATATTTTTTAACAAAGTTATATGTAATATCGTATGCCTTAGTATCATTTATTTTATCAAGGATTTGCATTAAATATATTGAATAACAATCATTACAAACAACTGCACCATCTGGCAATTTATGGTAACTAGTCCAAAGTTTTTTCTCGCAACGCTCGCAATTGAACATTTTCTCTCCATCCTCCTCGAAGCCGCTAAAATATAACATCTATTTATTTAAAAACTTACCTAACCCATATATCGTGATAATGATTGACAACTATGTGTTAAAATGTTTAACACGTTGGTTCAAATCCCTTACTACCATTGCTTTCCACCAGATGTACATCAAAAAAGGAAACGATTAAAGACTTATGGTTCTGTCCATCCACATTCACTACAATGGAGACGACCCTTAACCTTCTTCAATGGATGAGCTCTGCAAATGGGACATTTATGAACTGTCACCAGTTCACTACTTTGTATTTCTTTCTTGATCATTTTGTATAAATTCGCTCCTTTTTCCAAAACCTCTCCCTTCATAAGAACATCAATGGCTTGGGCAGCAAATGTTTCCAATAATTCACGGATTTCTTCGGGATGCTCATTAACATACTTTACTATATTATCTATTGATTTTTCATCAAGTTCTATTTTCATTTTTCCTCCTCCAAATCTACAATTTCACAACTCCTCCTTAGTTAAAAACCTTTACTCCCCTATTTCTTACACGTTACCCCTAGTGTTTGCATCGAAAACCTATGAAAGTAAGCATTATGATAGATATTTAACAGGAGGGAATTAGGCAAAAGGACTAAGCAATTTTTTATTGTTTATAAACGTAAAATCTGCGAAGGAAAGAAGTTTAAATGTCAAAATTGGTTTACATGTTAGTGAGAAAATGCTTGTCAAGGAGGTTATGACAAAGAATATTGTCACGATTGATGCTGATAAATCTGTTTACGATGCATCAGACCTACTCAGAGAAAAGAAAATCGGTAGTGTAATTGTTTTAGATAAGGAAGGGGATGTTGGTCTTGTAACAAAGCGGGACATCATCGGTGGAACAATATTGGCGCATAAAAATCCTGAAACCACTACTGTATCGGAGATCATGAGAACTAACCTTATAACAGTTCATCCGTTGGAGAACATCCAGAATGCAGTCGACCTTATGGGCAAAAATAAGATTAGGAAACTTATTGTTGTCAAAGATAAAGTAATCCTTGGAATTATTACCGTTACCGATATTTCTCGGGCAACAAAAGATGTAGTAAAACGTGCTATGGATACTTGTTTCCGTGAAGAAACTGAAACACATTGATTTTATAGTTTTGGAAACAATCTAAAACCTACGATCCTAAGCAATATGATACAGAAGGAGGATATTGTGAAAGGGGTCAAATTTGGGGAGGAAAGGTATGGATAATCTCTTTCCAAAAGAAATGACCCCTTTAATGAATATTATAGTCTTTTTGGTTAATAAAGATAACCTTTTGTGTGAACTCACACAATGTACAAAAATGTACATTAAAACACGTTTTAAGACGTTTTAAGCCTAACGAATGGTATTATACCAAAAAAGAAAGAAAATGCGTTAGAGGGTTGTTTCTGCCTTTTGTGGAATTAAAAAAATAAAAGAAGAAGAGAGGGTTTTGTTTATCTAAAGGATAAAGATCAAAAATAAGAAACCGCTTGTGTCTCCGTTTCCGGTCATTCCCCAATAACAGGTTACCTGCACTTCTATTGCTATGCTGCCAATTCCGATAAAAATGGCCTTAGCAGTTCCAGTGTCACCAATACCGAGATCTCCAACAGAAACTGTTTTCGTCCTGCCAAGGACTAAACCACCGGTTGCTGTGAAGGTTGCTGTAACATTAGTTGTATCAAATAATCCCTGGTTTTTAATAGTTGCAGTAACTCCAAGTCCTTTACTAATAGTTACATCAAAGTCAGGGTCTGGACCAAGAAGTGCAAAGGTCATATCATAACGGTCACCGAATACTTCGGAACTGTTAAGCCAATCAGGATATCCAAAATATTCAGATTTAAAGTTTGCCTCATTGAGTAGTACCCCTCCAAGGGATTCATTGTGCTCTGCCCAACACGACTGAGGAAACGTTTCACCAAGACCATATATCGTCATCCAGTATTTGGTATCAGCACTGAACGTCACCGGATCGGGTAACCAAACCCAATATCCAACACCCCAATTTCCATTTCCAGCAGTTGTACTATTTTGTACCTCATCGGACTTACTAATGTCAGCATCAGGGATTGTAAACGGACCAGCATAGATAGCACCTGGATGGTATCCACTGCCATCATCCTCGAAGAAAGTAACATTCCAGTCAAAGTGATAATCTTTGGGACCTTGTGCATAATTACAGTTGAAATAACCACCGCCCCAGAAAACCCTATAGACATCTGTATCTCCACCAAACATGAAGTCGTCTGCCGGGAATGCATCGAGTCGATTAGGTGTTCCCGGTGGTTCCCACTGTGCTGCAAATACACCGGTATAATTCTCAACCCAGTTATCCCAGAGGACATTCTGAGAAGTACATATTCCTACGTTACTCATTGGAGTATCTATTTTTATATCCATTGTTTTTAGTAAAGTTTTGTCGCTTGTAGTTGCCATTGCAGCAACCGATGAGAAAATCAGTAGTGCCCCAATGAGCAAAACACCAGCTTCTTTCAAAATATTCTTTCTTTTCATTTTTTTGCCTCCGTTCCTCAAAAATAAAAATTGAGTAAAATAGATATATATTACTTAGATTTAAATGTTTCTCATGGTAATTTTATTGCAGCATCTGTCACAAAATATTAGTGGGCTGATTTCAATTCCACAAATTGTTATACCGAATTAAAAAAGAAAAAGAAAAAAATATTTTTAAAAAATTTATTGCAATAATGAATCAAAAACATGATTCTTTCAATGTTTAACACAAAAAAAGATTATATTTTTTTTACCATAATTGCTGCTGGTCCTTTGTCAGTTTTTTCGACTTCAAAAGTAACTTCATCACCTTCGTGTATGAATGTTGAAGGTTCTAAACTATTTTGATGAACGAATATATCGTTCCCGTCTTCACCTTCTATGAAGCCATAGGACTTAAGTCCACTATACCATTTTACGGTTCCTTTCATATGTTTTTTCACCTCCTTCAGATATTTCTGAATTTGTTTAATAAAGATTCAAAAAATTAGAAAGTTACAAAAACTTATTTTTGAGTAATCAAAAAGACGTTTGACTTCTAAATTCTTATCTCTTTAAGTAAGAGTACCATACGTCCATCCTTTAAAAAACTTCCTATTGTAGCCACAGATAGTGTCAAAATAAGAATTAAAAAAGAAAATGCATTAGAGGGTTTTTTCTGCCTTAATTGGAATTAAAAAGAGAAAAGAGAGGTTAATGGTTTGTTACTGATGTACAATCTAGTGGTTATTTACGTAAATGTTTGTACGATGCGTTCAATGATTTGTAGGATCCGTGCAAAGAAGTTTTCAAACAGCATCTTTAAGGGATGAACGAGTCTCACTGTGTCTTTTCCTTCGATAGGTTGTCCGTCGGTTGTTTCACCGGTTATATAGGCATATGGGTATTCTCCTCCTTCATCTACGAGAAGAGTAAAATCCAACTCCTGTATTTTGAAATGGAATATCATATCTAAGTCGCCGTCAAAATCTACGTCATCCATTGCCCATTGGACTGGCGTGGCGTCTAGGAAAACAATGGTTGCTGGATCTACATTGCTTGCATCGAAGTCGTCGGTGGTCAGTATAGCAACTGGTACATTTCCTTTGGACTTGGGGTTAATACTGTTGGGATAGCTACCAGGTTTGATGTCCACATAGGCATTGATTTTGGCAGGCACGGTGATAGTGACTAATTGGTCACCATAACTCACTCCATCATCATCGACAGCGCTAACTGTGAAAGTATACACCCCAGGAGCAGTTCCAAGAGGGACATGAATAGTCTCATCGAATGTCACTATGTCACCTGGATCAAGCTCAGCATATGATGCAGGTACAACAGACTCTAACCAACTATCGTAACCAGGTGTAATTACTTCTAAGTGGAGATTGTACACTTTCGCAATGGTAAGCGTGGCTGTGACTGCATTAACCACATCGGTAACCAGCGTCGACGAGCTTGTGAGGTAAAGATCACCTCCGGTTATCCCTGTCCAGTACATCCAATAATCATCTGCATAGCCCGAGGTATGACATTCCAATAGGATAATGCCGTTAGTAGCCATGTTTGCCAGAACAGTTTGAAGATCTAGATCATCTGAGGTTCCCATTATTTCATCTCGCCCAGGGTCTCCACCAGTTGTCCATGTACCAGTCTTCCCGGGTACACCCTCATTCAGATCGCAGTCGTGAGGTACAGTGTCACCAAAGTTTACCAGGATCTTTTCAGCTCCTGTACGCCAAGCTATATTTGAGTCGGCATAGCTCTCATACATAATCCTGGTATAGGCCTCTGGGATATCCAGTCCATTCCCCATAGGCAATCCATTTATAGCAGTCGTAACTGCAGTTTGAATGCTGGTTATAGGTTGATCAAGACTATAGGCATAGTCACCCCATCCTGCACTCCCATAGCTATTAGAATATCCACAACTACTGTAAACGTCTGGATAGTCCATATAGGATGCAACCCCGTAGTTAATGTCAACCCCTAGCGCGTCTAACGTGGTCATAATGTCACCCGCATTTGTCTTTGCCGTGTCTAGGATAGGCCACATGCTACCGGTCAGGTCAAAAGAAAACAACACATCAGCCTTTGGATGATAAGTTGGTATTGTTACCGTCTTGGTCACAGTAATAGATTCACACGGATCTAATGTTGCATCTAAAGTACCAGGGGACATACTAGCAGTAGATAGCGATGCCAAAACACTCGTAATCATTATCCATGCCAAAAATACTGCTACTATTCCTCTTCCTAATTTTTCATTTTTCATATTCTTCCTTTCCTCCAAATAATAAAATTTGGTAGAGTAAATATATATTATCTAGATTTAAATGTTTCTCATGGTAATTTTATTGCAGCATCTGTCACAAAATATTAGTGGGCTGATTTCACAACATCAATCTTTTGATAATACTATGAATATTAAAATACTGTGATTGAGGCGAGGGTTTATTCTTCGGCATGCTGACTGGAAATGGATCTGACCATACGCTTTCCAACCCCTTATCATCCTTGATTTTTACCTTAATCACATAATTTCCGAATTCCCAAGCATGTGATGCACATATATCTTCTCCAGACATATAGGGACCCATCCAGCCACTATAACTTCCATCTCCCCAACTCCAGTTAGCCCAAAGATCGTCTCCATCTGGATCTGTAGCATTGATAATACAATAGGTATATTCTACACCTGCTTTGCCATTAGTTGGACCATCTATAATTGGTTTATCTGGTGGATTGTTTAGTTCCTCTTCTGTAGTGAAATTCCAGATAGGCCCCCCAGTCGTTGCACTATGGTTGTCTTTTGCAATTATCTGCCAGTAATACGTAGTTTCATATGCAAGACCCCCTGGATCATATGTAGTGCCTGTCTGGTCATCTGATACCAGTAATTGTGGAGTGGGGTTATCTGCTTCTAAGTATACATCATAAACAAGTGGATCGCCATCTGGATCACTACAATTCCAACCGAGTATAGTATTTACACTAACATCTGTTATACCATCTTCTGGACTCGGGTCATTTGGAGGATTAGGTGGGTCATTTGGCTCATTACCTGTTGTGAAATCCCATATTGGTCCAGTTGTACTAGCTCCATGGTTATCCCATGAAACAATCTTCCAGTAATACTTTGTGGAATAACTCATTGTTCCTGGGTCATAAGCGTTAGCAGATTGATTGTTTACAACCATTGGCGGGGAACTACTTGTGCTAAAATAGACATCGTAGGTCACTGTATCACCAGGGTCAGGATCGCCACCTGTCCAGTAGAGACTGGCATTTATATCAACACCAGTTGCATGGTTAACTGGTGTTGGGTTACTTGGTGCATAAGGTGGGTTGTTTTCTGTTGTGAAACTCCAAATAGGACCAGCTGTACTTGCTCCATGGTTATCCCACGCTACAATCTGCCAGAAATATTGGGTATTACTATTCATCGTCCCTGGATCATAAGTAGTACCTGATTGATTATTAGATACCAATATATCTGGTGTAGTATCATTTGCCTCAAAATAAATGTTGTAAGTGAGGTTATCTCCATTTGGATCGCTGCAGTTCCAGCTTAGATTAGCGTCAACATCAACATTTGTTGAACCGTTGGTTGGATTAGGGTTGGTTGGTGTGTACGGTGGTTGATTATCAAATAACACTTCGATTCCTACCGAATAAGGAATAAAATTCTGTTTGGTCACAGTAATGTTCATTGTGCCAGTTGTAGTTAGAGATAGATAAAACGTTACATTTCCAGTACTATTTGTATAGTTTGTAACATATATTTCATCCTCTTTCCATAAACAGACATATGCATTATTGACATTGTTTCCACTTGAGTTTTCAACATGAACAGTTAAAGATGTTGAATTAATATATAATTCACTTGGGTGAGTGACTGAAAAATTTGAAGGGTTTTCGGTCCAAATTGAAACCTCTGGATCACCAAAAACGTGGAACAACTCAAATGTATATCGTTCATATCCCCAAGGGTTACCCCAGGTGTTTGCCATATAATATTTCCCATAATTCAAAATTGCTCCTAGGTTATATAATGATGAAGATATGCCAACCAGAGGATCAAAATCAGGCCAAATAGCATCATAGAAACCCCGACATAAAAAGTCGTTATAACCACTGTAACTTACTCTTGTTGCACCAAATGCAGCTACAGCACCACCATTGGTTTTTCTAACGAATTCTTCACAGAAGGATTCGTAGCCATCAAATCTTCCTGTCAAGCAATTGACACTGAACACAACAGGAAGAAGATCGCCGTTTGTCAAAACCGCAATGTGAGAAGTATCAAAATAAGGGTCGCCCCAACCTTGTTCAAAACCATGATCCCGATGATTCAAAATAAATATCCCCTGTTCTATAGCATTGATAATATCAGCAGCATCACCATCCCAAGCAAATGTTGGGCGAAGGAGTTCAGGTGGCAACGGCTCTCCATTACCATAAATTCCGTTGTTATAATGAGTAGGGTTAATATATGATTCTGTACAGTAAATGCGCTCTCCTAAATAACCCTCTGATAATAAATAATCCCTGATTTCTTCAGATGTTCTTACAAATCGTCGAGTTTCATAGCCATTTTGCTCATCATCCTGGAAGTATGCTGCGACAGTAAAATTGTCATAGAAGCTAGCTTGAGTTGGAGGGGTTTGTTCATAAGTGAGAATTTTTTGCACGATCGTTTCCGCTTGATTACTAGTGTCTACTGATATCCTTCCATAGTAGAGATCGGGATAGTAATCAGTCCCATTGACGGTTGCGTACCATAAATCTGAGGCCGCTGAATAAATATAGTTGGTAGGTATAAATTCGGCGTCACCTACCAGGAGTAGATAAGAAGGTCGAGGATTCCAGTTGTCATAAGCGTTTTGTATGTATTGACGTAAAACACTGGCAGTACTTCCAATATCAGTAACGTTTACCAGTTTTGTCATTAATCCTTTTTTATGCTTCCACTCTGCCAAATCCTTTGCTTGGGTATAGAACGAAGGATGAGTTATGATTAGATATTCACATCCTGAGTTTCTACCATAGGTGTTCGGATATAAGTTTTGTTCAACGATTATATTATCACGGAATTCTTCCCAATTGGCGAAAACATTTTCATAAAGCGCATAAAAGGGTGTTTGTCCAAAGTTGGATTCGACAAATACGTTTTCATAATTATTATATGTTAGTTTAATTGATATTTGATCGTAGATAGTAACTATTTCTTGTTTTGGATTATATTGCACGGGGTAGAATACAATTCTCACAAAGGGGACATCACGAATGTTACCTGTTTCTAAAATTTTTACAATGCAGTCAGGATAAGATAAATCCTGTTGGTAGAAGGACTTATCAAACACGAATTCTGATTCATCTATAAAATCTCCATCAATTTGAGGTTGTTGAGCTGGATAGATTCTTCCAACATTGCGCGTCTCAAGGATATTAGATTCTAATATTTCTAATGAAAACTGATTGTTTGGAACAGCGTATAATCGAGTCCACATGGGCAATTGCGGCTTTCCCATTTCCCCGATGAAACCTGAATTAGGTATATTTAAAATTGTAAAAACTCCTTGCTCTGTAGAAATTTGGGTTTGTACTAACTCTGGTAGTTCAAAGGTGATAATAAGTTCATTATTGCCTTCATTTATACTAGATAAAAAAGCGTTTTCTTCCTGAATATGTTCAGCGCTAAAAATTGATGTAGAAGAAGTAAAAGTTAAAACACCAACGATAAAGAGTATTTTCAATTTAAAAATTGAAATATTTTTTAACCCTATCATATTTATCCCCAATTAATTATTATTATTAATTATTGGATAGACTTATTCAAATTTAAATGTTTGGTATAATATATAAACAGAGACAATTGTAACAAAACAAATGTGTAGGGGACTGATTTCATCTCCAACAAATAATCTCTAACGGGAATTAAAAAAAATTGTTAAGGGCGGAGGAGTTGTTCTTTTTGGCCCCATCCATATTCTTTCCCCATATATTTCATAGGTGACATCTTATTTAAGTTTTAGCCAGCAACGGATTTCTTCCTCTAAACTATATGGTGATTCTCTAAATCTATGGAGGCTCTGGACCTATTTTTACACAAAGAGCAGTTCCAAGATAGAAACAACCCCGAATTCTTTTTTATCTTTCAGATACTCACTTAAAACAGATTGATAATAACATAATTCATCTTTATTTTCAATTATTTCATTTTTATATTTATCTTTAGCAGGAATATATTTTATAGAACAAGATAATTGAATACGATCTATTAATATCGGTCTTTCAACTATCTCAATATTTTTCATTTATTTACCTATTTCACACTATTCCCTTTACTCAAATATCCCTTTAGTATTGTATTATTAAGGCCGTAAACCAATTCAACCATTAAGGTGTCTTATTGACTTTTTTAGGCTTGTTTTAAAAAAAGTGGTTTTAGTATTTAATTATTGTTTTGATATTTTTGGTAAATGCGAACTAGGCTTCGTATTTACTAAATAAATAGCTTCCAAGGCCTAACATAAAAATACATATCCCTATGACAATTACAAGATTTACTAGAGGATCTAAAACGTTGTTTAAACCTGTTAAACTTCCACGTATACCATCAACCATGAAAAATAAAGGATTAAAAAATGACAGTTGTGATACTATACTTGGCATATCTGGATTAGTGGCAATTGGGAAGAACGCTGATGATAAGAAAAGAAGAGGCATGATAATTAGATTCATTATTAACTGAAAGCCTTGGAAATTTTCCATTTTAGATGCTATAACAAGGCCAAAGCCTACGGCTGTGAAGGCTGATAGAACCATGAATACAATAGTTAACAGTAGCCCAGAAATACCTGCAATGGGTACACCTAGACCAAATGCAATAAAAAGAATTATAAAACCCTGAATAAGAGCTATTGTTGCTCCCCCAAGTGTACGGCCTATTATTATTGAAAATCTGCTCACGGGTGCCACAAGTACCTCCTGTAGAAATCCAAATTGTTTGTCCCATAACACCGAGATACCTGTAAACATTGATGAAAACAGGATTGCCATTGCAATAATACCAGGTGCAAGAAAAGCAAGATAATCATCCCCAACCATACCTGGCATCACTGCTGATCTTAAACCAGAGCCAAGAATAACAAGGAAAAACAAAGGCTGAACTATGGTGCCAATAAGTCTACCTCTAGATCTTATAAATCGTTTCATTTGACGTAACCACATAATATAGATAGCTTGAAATTCCGTTATATCCAAGGTTATCTCCCCCTACTACGAAGCATAGGTGGAAGGTTTTCTATTTTGGCATCTTTTTTTTCTTGATCACGCATGATCCTGCCTGTAAAATAGAGAAATACATCATCTAACGTTGGTTTTCTCACACTGATTGACTTAATCTTTATGTTTAGGTTACGTGCGATTTCAAATATAATAGGGATTTTTTCCTCTCCTTTTTTAACACCCAGAGTTAAAAAAGTATTATGCTGTTTTACATTTTTAATCCATGATTCTTCTCCCAATCTTTTACCTAATTCATCCAGATTTGAACAGGAGAGTGTTATAACGTCGTTACCGATAGCATTCTTAAGATTATCAGTTGAATCCATAACAAGAATCTTACCGCGATCTATGATCCCTACTCGATCGCAGAGATAATCAGCTTCATCCATGTAATGTGTTGTCAAAAAGATCGTAGTCTTCTCTTCCTTGTTCATCTTCTTGATATACTCCCAGATTGCCCTTCTTGTCTGTGCATCAAGACCTAGCGTAGGTTCATCGAGAAATAAAACAGTGGGATAATGCATAAGACCTCGTGCAATTTCAAGTCTTCTTTTCATACCTCCAGAATACTTTTTTACAAGCACGTCTTTTTTTTCTTCTAAATCAACAAGTTTTAATACTTCAGCAATTCGCTTCTTACGGTTTTCTTTATCGAGGCCATACATTCGTGCATGAAAATCAAGATTTTCTCTACCTGTAAGCTCTGTATCCAATGCCGGATCTTGAAAAACGACTCCAATATGTTTTCTTACTTTATCTCTCTCTTTTAAGATATCAAAACCAGAAAGCTCTGCAGAGCCTTCGGTTGGATGTAAAAGTGTTGTTAGCATTTTTATCGTGGTTGTTTTTCCTGCACCATTTGGACCAAGGAATCCAAAGATTTCTTCTTTTTTTACCGAGAATGAAATATGATCTACTGCAGTAAAACCATTGAATTTTTTTGTAAGATTGTTTGTTTTTATTATTTCCAATATTCTGTCTCCCGTCGTTATAATTTCTGCTGACAATAATACCTATCTTAATAATAATTTCCCTTTTCTAACAACAGCAAAATAATTATCGGCAGAAATATTTGAATGTAATTTTACGCTCTGGATTTTTTCTATCTCTAAGCCGACTTGATTTAAATCCTTAACAAATTCCCTTTTGCTGTATAAGTGATAGAAACGAGGTATGTCTAAATTATGTTGCCTCCAATAAATTTCAATATCTCCAAATTCTTCTTTATTGTAAAACAACTTTTTGAGGTAATGCGTTCTATATTTGTCTTGCCATCTAGACCATACGCTAATAAGTGCCCTGCCATCATTTTTTAAGATTCTATATACTTCTTTCAAAGAACGGAGACGTTCATCTCTTCCTTTTATGTTGTGTAATGAAGCAATACATAGTATAGAGTCTAGAGAATCATCTTTAAGAGGAATCTTCACCATATTTGCGTGGATAAAAACTACATTGCTGAAACCTTTCTCTTTAATTTTATTTTTGGCAATATTAAGTAGATTTTGTGAAATATCAATCCCTATTACCATCTTAAAACGCTCTGCACATAGTAGGAGATGTCTGCCGTTACCACATCCAATATCTGCAACCATATGTGATTCAGACAGTCCGTTTATAAAATCAATACATTGACGCCATGGTTTTCTTCTGGTTACATCAAAGCTTTCTGCTATAGCATCCCATGTTTTTTCAGCTATTTTTACATGATTGTTTACCATATATCTATCATCCATATAGCATATTTCATTTTATAAACAACATGGTAGAATAGATTTCGGACAATTCCGTAGCAAACTATAGAAGAACTCATCGGGAAACCTAATATGCAATTTTTGGTTTTTGTTGTTTTTTGTAATGAAATATTTAAAGCATACTGTTACAGATGTTGCAATAATATTTTTATGGAAAAATTTAAATTGTATTATTATATTTATACTTTATAAGTTTTATATGGGACAAGGCATCATATGCAAAATAATATGTTAAGGAAAGGATTAGTTTTCACTGTAATTATATTGTTTGTTGGAGTTAGTGTTTCTCCAGTTACTGGAGTGATTTTAAGTAACAAAATAACTAAACAATTGATAGAAAAAACTGGAGCCTGGTGGTTGCATAAAGTTCTAGCATATGAAGAACACGAAGATATCAAGAAAGGGTCAATATCTAACGGATGGGTACAAGTTATCGGTGATTATCCAAATGGTGAAATGGATAATGGTTTTAATAATTCATTTAATGTGGCGGTTAGGGGGAAAACAACCTTTACTGTTGATGATGTAGAATATCTTTTACTTGGAACAGGAAATTTAGTTGGTTCTCCATTTGGTCTAGATATGATGACAGCTACTCTCGCGAAATTCAAAAACATCGGTATTTTATCG
>JAUXAU010000057.1 GCA_030619765.1 Thermoplasmatota archaeon | reverse complement strand
ACAACCATTATGTTTGTTATTTTTTTCATATTATCAACACCTCGGAAACCAATCCATGCTGGTTTCAATTATATGTTGGATGAAACAGCATATATATTTTAGCCGGAACAAAGCGGAACAACCGTGGAAAAATCAACCATTTTTCATAAACATTGTGAGTATTCTACTCATAAGATTACAAATATCTTTATTCGCAGTGCACAATTTTTTTTACCACTGAACCTTCCCAAACTCATCCATTACATCTTCACCAAATAAATCCAAATATACAACCGTTGTAGCCAAATCTTTGTGTCCCAATATCTTTTGTAATACCCTATGTTCATCCCTTGTTTAAGGCAATGTACAGAAAAGCTATGCCTTAATGTTTGAGCATTGGTTTATAAGGAAAGAAATATATTCCTCGATACCTCATGGAATATCAAAAATATCCTTCTATAAACCCCAAGATATATTTCTCATTTGTCTGATGGATGTGAGGATGATTGAATTTTTAAACAATCCATTTACGCCTTTTGCATTATTACAAAAAATGAACTAATCACCGTGGAATTTGACTTGCATTTATCAATTTCAATCTGGTCTTTATTAAGCTCATTACTAAGATCAGAGTCGTTAGGATACTTATGACGGAACTCTTGAATAAGCTGTTTTAAAGGAGTATAATATTCAAGCCACCAGAGATTATCCGATAATTCAAATTGAGCGATAGGTGTATAGCCATGCTTTGCTATTAATCCAAGCTTTTTGGTTTTATCTTTATTTTCATCATGAATTACTAAAAATCCGTTAGGTTTTAAAAATCGACGCCACTTCTTAATACCATTTTCAAACCCAATTACAAATATTGAACCTTCTGTCCAAATAATATCAAAGCTTTCTTCAGGGAAATCCATAGTCAATATTGAATCTTTAATAACACTCACTCGATTATTTAATCCTGTTTCCTTTATTTTTCTTTGAAGCAAATTCAATGATGTTACATCAATATCTATCCCAATAACATGTCCATCAGATATTTTTGCTAATTCTATTGTTGGTACACCGCTTCCACATCCAACATCTAAAATGTGAGGATTCTTACATTTTGGAAGCAGTTTAAATGCCTTTCTTGTGTATTTATTCAAATTCTCTCGTATGTGGTCTTTTTCAATTCTATACAAATTCAGATTTGACATTTGATTTCAATCTCCTTCTTTATAAATCTGGCAGCCTGATGTATTTTTAGGTATAATGGTAGAAACCTCGAAATATCTTTGGTACTTTAGTTTTTAGCCTCACCAAAGACCCTTTTGTTCATTAGTTATCAAAAAGGTAATTCAGGACATAGCCAGGAGTATCTTTGGTATTTTTATACTTCATATTATCTATAGCTTTAAAAGTGGAATATAGCTTTGATAGCAAGATTTGATTTTAGAACTATTTAAGAACATCTTTTTAAAGAAGTAATTATTACTAAAATTAAGAGGTGATATAGAAGGTTATTAACGTTTAGTCAACTAGTAGATAACCTTTATTAAGAAAATTAATGATTGAGCACATGTATTAAATGTTAAAATAAACTGGTTAATTTTGAGGAGAGAAGTGAGTTTGATATGGATCTAAATTTTGTTCGAAAGTTAATAAAGCCTGCTGAAACAAAGATTGTTTTGTTGGTCATAGATGGATTAGGAGGGCTCCCTAGAGAATCAGATAATCTTACAGAACTCGAGGCAGCCAATACACCAAATTTAGATTCCCTTGCATCACGAGGCATATGTGGTTTGCAACAACCTGTAGGTCCTGGAATTACCCCTGGGAGTGGACCTGGTCACCTTTCTTTATTTGGTTACGATCCGATTAAATATCAGGTAGGAAGAGGTGTATTGTCAGCACTAGGAATAGATTTTGAACTAAAACCTTATGATGTAGCAGCTCGAGGCAACTTTTGTACTATAGATAATAAGGGTTATGTTATAGATCGACGAGCAGGACGGATTCCTTCCAAGAAAAACGAAGAATTATGTAGATTACTGCGTAACATCGAGTTGCCGGACGCAGAAGTTTTTGTTGAGACGGTTAAAGAATACCGGTTGTTACTGGTGTTGCGAGGTGAAGGACTCTCTGATAAAATTATTGACACTGATCCTCAGGAAGTTGGTAAAAAACCTCTACAACCAAAACCATTATCATCAGAGGCGGAAAAAACAGCTAGCTTGATAAAACAATTCTTAGATCAAGCAAGTGAGATTTTGGCAGATCACCATCCGACCAACATGTTATTGTTACGAGGTTTTTCCAAAAAACCTGACTGGCCTACAATGGAAGACACTTTTGGTCTTAAAAGTGCGGCCATCGCGCCATATCCGATGTACCGGGGTCTTGCTAAGTTGTTAGGAATGCATATATTGGAAACTGGTAAGACAGTAAAAGATGAGTTTAATACGTTAACTGATAACTGGGATGAATTTGATTTCTTTTATTTGCATGTAAAGAAGAGTGATAGCGCTGGAGAGGATGGTGATTTTGAGCGTAAAGTGGCAGCAATCAAAGAGGCAGATAAAGAAATACCCAGATTAATAGACTTAAATCCTGATGTTATCATAGTAACCGGTGATCATTCCACACCATCATTATTGAAATATCACAGCTGGCATCCAGTGCCTGTACTATTGTGGTCTAAATATTGCCGAGTTGATAATGTAGATCACTTTGGAGAACGTGCCTGTATGACTGGTGGACTTGGACCTCGACTTCCTGCAGTGGATATTATGCCTTTGGCTTTGGCAAATGCTATGCGTTTGGAGAAATTTGGTGCGTGAGCAAAGTAAATTATACATCAAAAAGAGAAGGGCATTTATCTTTTAGATATCTTACGAATAATTTAGGATCTAACCTTTTACAATAGGTTTTCATCTAGTTTACAACTATTCAAATTTCAATTTCTATTCCAACAGGACAATGATCAGAGCCCATAACGTCCTGCATGATATATGCTTTTTTGACATATTGTAGAAATTCCTTATTGACAAAAAAGTAGTCGATTCTCCATCCAACATTTCTTTCCCGGGCTCGAGATTTTAAATCCCACCAAGTATATTGATTTGGCTCTTTGTTGAAATGTCTAAAAGTATCAACGTAGCCATGATCGATAAAGGTGTCTACCCATGTGCGCTCAATCGATAAAAATCCAGAAATGTGTTCGTTTGCTTTCGGTCTTGCCAAATCAATTTCTTTATGAGCTGTATTAAAATCACCGCACACAACAATATTTTTTCCCTTTATTTTCAAGTTGTCAGCATAGGCGAGAAATGTATCATAAAAGTCAAATTTGTAATCTAGTCTCTCTTTGTTCTTTTTACCATTGGGAAAGTAGATATTGAAAAGCATGAATGACGGAAATTCCATTATGAGAATACGCCCTTCACTATCAAATTTTTCGATGCCGAAACCTCTGGAGACTTCTCTAGGTTTTCCTTTTGTATGAGTTGCAACACCACTATAGCCTTTTCTTTTTGCAGGATTCCAAAAAGTATAGTACCCCGGAGTGTTTCTAAGATGTGGCGGTACTTGTTCTGGCAAGGCTTTTATCTCTTGCAGACAAAGAATATCTGGTGATTCTTTTATAAACCAGCTAAATAATCCTTTTCTATCAGCTGCTCTTATACCATTTACATTCCATGACAGAATTTTCATATGTTTCGCCGTAACGTATAGATTTAAATGATAGAGCAATCTGGTTAATAAACATATATTTTTCATATTTTGCTATAGTAACAATTTTTTATGGGAGTAACAATGATTGAATACTTTTGAGACAAAGTCCATTAATACTTTCGGTCACCCACTTCTCACATATATAAACAAAAAAAGACTTTACAGGATTAATAAGACGTGAGATACGGGGGACATGCCAGCATCCTCCTAAGCTGGCATTTCTGCCAATTATACTTTCAGATTCATCCCATCCTCTCTTTTCTTTTTATCCATCCAAAAGATTTTAATCTTTAAATTCATTAGAGATACTAACTAACAGAAATTTAAAAGTGGTTAATGAGGAGTAAACATGCCTGAAAAAACTTGTGGTATATGTCAAAATAAATTTCATTTACATGACCATCAATCTGGACTGGTATTTGATGATAAGATTTTTGTATGCGAAGCCTGCTCCACGAGTACATCAGAACATGATATAATGGAATGGTCAAGAAGCATAATGCAAAAACCCGGAAGTGGTATGCCAATTGCTCTTTGGCTAATACACGAACAAAACAAAGATAAGCCGATGTTTTCCAAACGAAAATAACCACGACTAAAGAGCAAAAAGATTATGAAACACTATCAAAATCCTTTTTTATAGCTAGTTGAATGTGGGAGAAGATGTTTGTTGTAAAACTTGGTGGTAGCGTAATCACCGACAAATCAAAAAAATACTTTTTCAAAAAAGAAGTAATGGATAAACTATCCATAGAAATTAAAAAGGCAAACAAGGACATTATATTAGTTCATGGAGCAGGGTCATTTGGACATATTCTTGCAAAAGAGTATATGCTAAACCAGGGGTATAGAAATGATGAGCAGCTACAAGGTTTTTCTCTTACACATGCGATGGTTCAAAAATTAAATTCATTGGTTCTTAGCTCATTACATGATAAAGGAATTGCTGCTGTTTCAATACCTCCACATGTTATACTTAAACTTGATGACCATAAACCGTCAAAAATGGATTATAATGTATTCAGAGATTATCTGGATAAAGGGTTCACTCCAGTGACCTTTGGAGATGTAGCATTAGATAAGAAACTGGGTTTTTCGATCTGTTCGGGCGACCTTCTTTTACAAATGCTTGCAAAGCATTTCAAGCCAGAAAAAGTAATATTTGCACTAGATGAAGATGGCCTATATACCTCAAATCCAAAGATTGACAAAAATGCTGAGTTTATTGAAAAATCTACAATGGATGAATTAGAAAACTTTACTACCAATTCCAATAGATATGCTGATGTTACCAAGGGGATGGAGGGGAAAATTGAAACAATAAAAAACATTGCCAATTTAGGTATAGATATTGTTTTGTTGAATGGTAATATAGATAACAGATTATACGATACATTGATTGGAAAAGAAACAAAACACACGTTAATTTATGGTGAAAAGAAATGAACCAAACAGAAGAGAGGAAACGTGAACATATCAATATATCACTAAAAGAAAATGTGTCAGCACATCATAATTATTGGGATGATGTTACACTCATTCATAATGCATTACCTGAAATAAACGAGGATGAAATTGATTTATCAATAGAATTGTTCGGAAAAAAGCTAGGAGCACCGTTGGTTATATCTGCTATGACGGGGGGCTATTCAGAAGGTAAAAAGATAAATGAAAATCTTGCCGCGGCTGCAGAGAAATTTCACATTGCTATGGGAGTAGGTTCCCAAAGAGCCGCTCTTGAAAATTCTGGATTGAAGGATACATATAGCATAATAAACAATTACAACATCCCTTTGAAGATAGCAAATATTGGAGCATCTCAAATAGTGTTGTGGGATAAGAAAAAAATTTTAGAAAACGCTGAAAAAATAGTTGAGATGATAGATGCCGATATTCTTGCGATCTGTCTTAACTTTTTGCAGGAGGTTATTCAGCCTGAGGGAGAAGCACATGCGAAGGGTTGTTTAGAAACCATTGATATGCTTTCAAGAGAGTTTGGCAGGCCAATACTAATCAAGGAAAGCGGAGCCGGCATTTCCTATAAAGTTGCTGAATCTCTTAAAAAAACTAATATTGCAGGTATTGACGTGGGTGGTGCAGGAGGCACCTCTTTCTCGGCTGTAGAATATTATCGTGCCAAAATCAAAGGAGATAAACATAACATGCGGGAAGGCCAAACCTTTTGGGATTGGGGAATACCTACACCAACGTCGATTCTTGAGGTTGGAGAAGCGACAAACTGGGAATTACCAATTATTGCAACTGGCGGTATTAGAGATGGATTGGATGTCGCAAGAGCGTTAGTATTGGGAGCACATGCCGCAGGTATCGCACATACTCTTTTAAAACCTGCAACACAAGATAAACAATCTACAATTTTCGAACTCGATGTCATTATCAAAGAGCTGAGAACTGCTATGTTTTTAGTTGGGGCAGACAATGTTGAAAAATTATCTGATACGGAAGTGGAGTATGGACTTGAAAACTGAACTAGAAAAAAGATACGATTCTTTTAACGGATACTTGCAAAAATATCTACCAGAAGGTGAACCAGCCGATCTTTACAATGCAGCCCGACATCTTACTTTAGGAGGCGGAAAGAGACTTAGACCATGTATGGCTATGCTTGCATGTGAAAGTGTTTTTGGTAATGTAGAGTGTGTGATGCCCTTCGCAGCAGCCTTGGAAATAATACATAATTTCACACTGGTGCATGATGATATTATGGATAAATCAGATATGAGAAGAAATCTACCGACTGTGCACATCAAATTTGGAGAGCCTACGGCAATACTCACTGGAGATCTTCTTTTTGCAAAGTCATTTGAAGCAATGCATGACTTATCTGTCGATTTATCTGTGTTTAAAGAACTCGATCATAGTCTTGTAAAATGTGTTTTAGATATATGTGAAGGGCAACAACTTGACATACAATTTGAACAAAGAAAAATGATTACAGAGGAAGAATATATTAACATGGCCCGTAAAAAGACTGCAGCATTATTCGAACTTGCAGCAAGAGGGGGAGCAATAATTGGCAGTGGAAATCAAGATGAAATCAATGCTTTTACCGACTATGGAATACACGTAGGTTTATCATTTCAGATATGGGATGATTATCTTGATATAAGTAGTGACGAGAAAACATTGGGAAAAGATATTGGAAATGATATTAGAAATGGTAAGAAAACACTCATCGCAGTCTATTCACTGCAAAACGCAACTGGCGAAAATGGGAAGCTACTCGATGAGGTGTTTGGTAATAGAAACGCCTCGGATGATGATATAAAACAAGTTTTTACACTTTTTAAAGAGATGGGGTCTCTAGACTATGCAAGAAATACTGCACTCAATTATATCAAAAAAGCAAAAGATGCTTTAGAGATTCTTAGAGATTCAGAAGCTAAAGAGATTTTGAAGGGATTAGCTGATTATTCGACAAAAAGAGAAAAATAGTATGTCGTCTGAGAAGATACAAAAAACGGCACGAAAATATGCTCTTCAAAATGCTGTACAGTTTAATGGAACGGCTAATCCTAAAGCTGTTGCAGGAAAAGTAATTGCTGCTTTTAAAGATGAAAATATATCTCCTAACGAAATTTATCAGATTTCAGGTTCTGCGTGTTTAGAGGTTAATAAGATACCCATTGAACAACAAATAGCTGAACTTGAAAAACTTGCTCCAGAACTTTTAAAGAAAGAAAAGAAAGAAAGAGATTTTTCATTACCCGAACTTCCAGATGCAGAAAAAGGAAAAGTCGTTACCCGTTTTCCACCCGAACCAAATGGATATTTACATATTGGTCATGCAAAGGCAGCCATTGTTGACTATGAATATGCAAAAATGTACGATGGAAAGTTCATCCTACGTTTTGATGATACAAACCCTGAGAATGCGCAGCTTGAATTTTATGATGTGCAAAAGGAAGATCTGCGGTGGCTTAGTATAGAATGGGATGAAGAATACAACACATCAGATCATCTTGAGAAGCATTACAAGTTGGCGGAACAGCTGATTAAGCAAGAAGGTGCATATGTCTGTAAATGCCCATCAGATGCTATTAAAGATGGCCGCTTTCATGGAAAAGAATGTGATTGCAGAGCCGTTTCTACTGAGAAAAACCTTGATCTTTGGAAGGACATGATTTCCTCATCGGTAGAAGGTGTAGTTCTAAGACTTAAGGGAGATATGAAATGTGTAAATACGGCAATGCGTGATCCAACATTGTTCCGGATTATAGATACGCCCCACCCTCTGCACGGTGATAAATATCGAGTATGGCCTACGTATGATTTTGCTGGTGCAGTAGAAGATAGCTTGAGCGGTGTAACACATCCATTTAGAACAAAGGAATACGAACTTCGTGATGAATGCTATTTTCGTCTTCTTGAACTACTCGAGTTGAGAAAACCTCATCTCATGGAGTTTGCCCGTCTTTCCATTGAGGGCATGCCTGTTTCCAAACGTAAAATAAAACCGTTAATTGATAAGGGAATGGTTTCTGGATATGATGACATTAGACTGCCCACGCTAAGAGGATTAGAGAAAAGAGGTATTCTGCCAGAAGCTATCAAACAGTTTGTGCTCTCTCAAGGTATCTCAAAGGTTGAATCATCGGTAACATTTAGTCTCGTGGAAGCCATCAATAGAAAGATAATTGATCCTATTGCTAAAAGATATTTCTTTGTGCAAGATCCAATCAAGCTTGTAGTTGAGAATGCTCCAGCAATGAAAAAAACGATTAGTTTACATCCGACTGATAAAAAACTTGGAAGTAGAATCATAAAGACCGACAACATATTCTTTGTTCCAAAAACAGATATGAAAAAACTCAATATCGGAGGTATTTTCAGATTAAAAGATCTTTATAATGTAAAGATAAAAGAAAAAAATAAAGTGATTTTTGCCGAGTATGCCGGTGAGGAGTTAATACAAGACTCAGCAAAAATTCAATGGACAACTGACAACTTTATTAAAATGAGTGTTTTTGTTCCAGGACTTCTTTATCAGAAGGGTAACTACAACCCAAATAGCCTTGAGAAAGTGGAAGGATTTGCAGAGGAAGCAGTTTCGCGGTTAAAAACAGGTGAAATTGTGCAGTTTGAGCGATTTGGGTTTGTACGAATAGAAAAACAAAACAATACCATAATGGGGTTTTTTGCTCATAAGTAAACTTTTTAAAAC
Organism: Thermoplasmatota archaeon; assembly: GCA_030619765.1. Taxonomy (GTDB): domain Archaea; phylum Thermoplasmatota; class E2; order DHVEG-1; family DHVEG-1; genus JAGLML01. Next base: position 12,688 of record JAUXAU010000057.1, on the reverse strand, counting down.
TCTTTTACATTTATACCGAATGCAGGGATGCAAATAAAAAGGATGGGATGATCAATGTGTCTTAGAAACAAATTAGTTGTGATTTTATTTATATTGTCTGTATTTACTGTAATAGATTGTGCAACTGCTTCTGCGTGGAGGCCAGACAGTAGTAGTTCTGTAATGGTTACATTAACGGTCATAATAGCTGTTATCGCTCTTATTGCTGCCTTCTTTTTCTTAGCAAGCGGCATAAAATATGTCACACCCGAAAATGTACTTGATACAGAAATAAGAAAAAACCTCTATGAATATATTGATGAGTGCCCGGGTTCTCATCTTAGGGAAATCGCTAGAGAGCTTGATTTGAAACCAAGTAATGCTGCATGGCATCTTCGCAAACTGGAGCAGACCAATCTGGTTCGGAGCAGATATATTGGTGGAAAAAAAGTTTATTATCTCGTTGAAGGAGGCATAGAATCAAGAAAACAAGCGATAGCAGAGGCAATACTTAGAAACAAAAACGCTCGAGAAATCATGCAATATCTACATGAGCATCCTGGTAAGCATCTCCTAGAAATAGCACATGCTCTTGAACTAAATCATCACGTTGTAAAATGGCATATTAATAAAATGTATTTGGCAGAATTAATTGAGGGAGACACAAGTAATTCCGCATATCCAGTTTACTATCCAACAGAAATTGGAATAGGAGCGTTGGAAAACTTTACTAATTATACTCATAAACCAGTCGCTTAGATTCTACCGATGTCGACTACTTCTACGCTGTCAACTTTGTCAATTTTTGAAAGAACCCCTACTACTGGATCTAATCCACCTTCAGAATCTGGTACAGAAACAGTCACGTTCAATCCCCTTAGACCAAAGGCTATATTTTTCACTTCAACCCTTCCGAGTTTTACTGGTTCTTTTATTACATTTCTTACTTCATCGATGATTGTCTGCATTTCACCGTCATTTAGCACTCCATCTGGCATTAGGCGAATAAGTGCTATCACTTCTCCCATATGCTTTCCTCCTATGGTCCTTTAAATCCACATTTAGGACAGACATATTCTACACTTTGTTCTCTACATCCACCACATCTTCCAATAATTTCGTCACATGTTGGACATTGAAATGTTGTGGCACCCCGCTCGAGCAGTCCTTTACCGCAAGTTATGCATTTCTCAGCTTTTTTCATAGGATGTGCTGAATAACATATCTATTATTAAAAATTAATGTTCTACTATTAAATAGTTAAAAAATTTAATTAGGATAGTCACCTATAATAAATAATAAACAGGGAAGCACAGAGAACTTTTAAAAAAAAACGATTGGAGGTGTTTATGTGAATCATAGCAAGTATGAAATAATTGAAGTGACTATGAATGGACTGATATTTACTGAAGACAAGGACGATTGGAACAATCATACTACTTACAGTGTTTATTAGTATAACGATAAAGATATTGCTAAATCCAATCATTCTCATCAATAGTGTGAACACACTAAAAGAAGTATTGCACTCGATTTAAACATACTTTTTTTCGATAGATAATTTCAATGGATTTTTCAATTAATATACCGATTCTCAATCATATGAATCACCATTTAGTTATCAGATTTGTTGGAAATAAAACTCGTACACATAAATAGGATGAGCAAAGAACCCTAATCGGAATAATGAATTTTTCATATGAAAATGAATCTCAACTTTATCCATTTTATATTCATATCTATGGAAATCAACGTTTTTCCAACGTAAATGTGGCCAGCTAGTAAAAGTACATGTTTTAACAAGGTTAGTACCATTATAGAATTTTATTTCCATCTTATCATGGAATATTCCCTTATTAGTACGAATTCTAAAACCCTTAATCATGGTTGGATTGTCAAGTGTTAAAATGAGAGGTTCATTACACCATTCGTTATCACTGATTTTTCGATAAATCGAGGAGGTAAGATAAGGCTTGTTATCATATGTTTTTTCTTCATAGTTCCAACTTGATGAATCAACGTAACCTGTAGGTGAAATCCAATTTCCTTCGACGAAATTAGGTGTCACATCTACTGGTAAAGGATTAGACCAGTTGCTTATTCTCCCAAATTTATCTTTGCATCTGACTCTTACATCAAATGCGTAGTTTTTATCAAATCTATCATGGATATTTATTCTATGCCACAGATGCTTAGCGGTTATAACATTGTCTAGACATCCAGGAATAAAAACCCATCGGCTAGGTCGATAGTAGTCACCCCAAACCCACTGATAAAGCATGCCTCTAGTTTGATTATTTGTGGATGTAGTGGAATATGTTCCAAACTGAGGTATAGTTACATTCGTGGGATCACCGTTAGGTCTCGTGGGAGCTGATGGGGCTCCTTCTTCTGTATACATTGATACATTTTCACATCTGGCAATTGCTTTTGGGTTAACAGCTAAATGGATTCCATCTCCTCTAGGTGGGAGTAATGGGCCAGGCGATATATCTAAATCAATAGCTCCATTGGATGTATTATAATACGCAGCCCATACTAACTCAGCGCAATAAAAGTTATTGGAATTTGGATCGTTTTCATCATTTGGATCAGGATTCGCCCACCAGCTACCCTCGCCCCAACTAACTTGATATCCTCCAATATCTACTAATGACAATGCCCAGTTTACAGCTGCAAGCCTTTGAGATTCGTTGGCGTTTACCTTTCCAAACGCATAATATTGAGTCCAAAACTTATATTTTAATAAAGGCGTGATTTGAACTCCTGCTTTGCCTTTAAAAAGGGGAGGTAAAGTGGTGTAATTATTTGCTTCAACAAACATGCTATTTCCAATATACATAGCAACATGATCCCAAGAATCACGAATATTATGAAAAAATGCAATACTCTCAATAAACAGAAGATCGCCAATCCTTAAATTCTCTGGCATCTTTATAAATGAAGTAGAATCAATAGATTGTTTAATTGTTATCCAACTTGATGATGCAACATCAATTATTAAAAATAACATTATCAATGTTATAATCAATGAAATAGTTCTCATTTTAGATTTCATATTTCCCCAGTTTATATTTCATAAAATATACACAACAATATATAAATGCTACCCATCTATCACGGATTCTTCTGGCTAAAACCAATTGGCAGTATTTATTGCTTGAAACAGATTTTGGTATGAATGGAATTTCCCTCATTGAGATGTTAACAATCGTTAATTATATATAGTACTAAAGATATTATTCTTATTAATGAGACAACAACTTCCTTGCGAATACATGATTTGGAATGGAGTGCCTTCTATTAAGAAAGAAATTACCAAGTGTCTAATCAATAATTTTGGATTAAATCAGAGAGAAACAGCTAAATTATTAGGAATTACACCAGCGTCAGTCTGTATGTATATTTCTGAAAAACGGGGTAAGATTGAAATCAAAGATGAAAAAATAAAGATAGAAATCAATATCTCTGCTGAACGAGTTGTTAAAAACGGAGAGACGGTTTTCATTCCAGAAATTTGTAGAATTTGTAAGATTTTAAGGGAAAAAAAGAGTTTTAACACTATAGAACCGAAAAGTTTATAAATATATTAACAATTGTTAATTTGGGTTCTAATTCATTGGATAAGAATATGAGGGAGACTTTTTCGTTTTATATCCTACCCTCCTTTCCTCCTCACCTCATATGTTAGAACCCAACCTCCCTTTCTACATCAAATAAAGGAGAGATTTTAAGAAAAAGAAAGGGAATTTATTGAATTGATGTGACTTTGATGCGAAAGTAATATAAAGTATAATTAACAATTGTTAATTTGTGGTGAAACCGAGAGATGAATATCGCTGGTACAACCTCAGATACTGAAGAAAGTGAAGAAATTGAAGATATCGTAAAAATCTTCCTTATTTCACAAAGGATGAAGAATTTATCCTACCAAAGAAAAGCACAAAGAAAGAGTAGAAAAGCGCCTTTAAAGATTCTAGAAAAGATGAATGAGTGCCATACCTTTAAGCCAGGGCAGTTTTCACTTTTTTCAGTTAGAGGGTTAAACTAGTTATTGTACTTGTATTCCTGAAAAGGGACATAAGATTTAAAGAATTAAAAAAATAATGGGAATTTATTGAATTTATGCGAAAGTAATATAAAGGAGAGTTAACAATTGTTAATATGGGGCTAATATGGTGGATTATAATAAATGGGAACTTCTTTTTCATTTTTCTTCCTCCTCATTCTACCTTCCTTTAAACATTAGCCCCTTTTCCTCCCCTTACCTCTACAAGAATGTTTATAATAGATTATTCTGGTTAAAATAATTGTAAAAAGTTAATAGTAAAAACAATTTAAGGTTAAAAACTCAAATTTATTAAAATACGACGTCTCCATATCTTTTTAAAAAGCGCTATTTTTGTTTTTTAATTACATCTAATGAAAATGAAGCAACAGATTTGAATATCCGATATTGGAATATTGCTCCAACTATAAGACCCATATGATAAGTTATAAACCTAAACAAAATAACGAAAATCCCTACTAACGATGAGCCAATAAATACACTGTATAAAATTGCAGTACTACCTTCTGTGACACCGGCACTTCCAGGCGTTGTCGGCATCATGACAATTATAATTAAAAGTACCTGAGCAGCACATGATTCGATTATAAAAGGCTTGAGGCCAAGTCCCATAAGGATGAGTATAGGAACAACCCAACCTGTTATCCAGAAAACAGCGGTAACAATTCCTGCTTTTATAAACGCCTTTTTCCCAGTAGAAAGAAAAAAGATCATACTGTCATGAAAGTCGTCTACCCCACTACTTATTCTCTCTATACGTGCACTCTCACTATCTTTTTTCCTGGAGAATCTACTTATCTTATTACTTAAAAAAATCAAAAAAGATTTGGTTTTTTTGGGATTTTTTAATGCATAAGCAAAAACTATCACTGCTAGTATAAAAATAGCTATTGCTATTGTAAGTCCAACTTTTAAGACTCCCACTTCTATGTGCCCTCTAAAAATAAGAAACGCAAATGGGACGCACAAGAGAATAAATATCGCATCTAGCAATCGCTCACCAAGTACTGATGCTGTTGCACTGCCAACACTTAAACCATTCTTGCTTAGGAGATAAATTCTTACTGGTTCTCCACCTGCCATGGAGGGAGTTATGTTTGCTAAAAAAAGATTCGCAATAATTATTTTTGTTGATTCCCACACGCTAATATTCACATTTTTATTAATGGCGTTGCTGAGTATTCTTAGTCTGATGCCCCATAATATCCAATAGATGACATTGACTCCCATTGCAGCAAAGAAAAATTCATACCGTATCTGCTGAGTTGATAAATATTCCAATGTTTCTGCGTCAATTGTAAAAAACAAAATAAGTATAATAATTGCAATACTCAGTATGAGACTAATTATTAGGGAAAGTTTCATTGTTTTTGGTTTTTTCTCTGTTGAATCCACAAGCCTTTATTTTGAGAATGGTTTATGTTTCTTGCGGTTCTAAAATTTTCATGTAAATAAAAAAACTTATGTGTAGTAAGATATTACCCCACGGCCATCGTGAATCTATGAAAAAGTTACCCTTAGGAAAATATCTAAAAACAACGAGATATGCCTTTTCAAATTATTTGGCAAAAGAAAGCATCTATCCATTTTATGCCTCCTTTAAAGTTACTCACAAGTGCTCTCTCAAATGCAGTTTCTGTAATGTATGGATGGAGAAAACACCAGATCTCTCTAAAGAAGATGTTTTCAAAGTTTTGGATAACATAGGCAACTCCAGCATCGTTGTCTTAAGTCTTGAGGGTGGAGATCCTCTTGTGAGAAAAGATCTGGGTGAGATTCTAGAATATGCCCATAAAAAACCCTTTTATCTATTTTTCACTACAAATGGACATCTGCTAGACAAAAGACCTATGGAGGAATATGGCAAACATATTGATTATCTTCACATAAGCATCGACGAAGGGCATGACAATCTAGAATTTTTTGATAGATTAGAAGAATTTCAAACCTACGGTCCAGAGGTATGTATCCAGACTGTGGTGACAAAAGATACCCTGCCCTCTATAGAGGAAAAAGTAAAAAGAGTATATGAAGCAGGGGCAAGAACAGTTATTATGCCAGCATGCCATCTTGACGGGACAGATGATTATTATCCAGATCCTGAGAAATTAAGGAATGAAATCGTTCATCTAAAAAATGTATATAAAAACACTATTACCACACCAAAAGGATTTTTGGATAATATTAACAAGCAGCATGGGTGTTCTACATCTTCGATAATTATTGATTCTGACGGTGGTCTTTTTTATCCGTGCAGAACCGTGGGTAAAAGAATCTATAATTTTACTGAAGGACCATTTATGGAATTTTTAAAATCAGATGAGGCAAAACAAGCAAGACAAGATATGAAAAAATGTAATAGAAGTTGTGGCTGGTACCAGTATTTCGCAACCGATGTTTTTGCATCGCCTTCTTCAATTGCCTCTTCGCTTAGTCCCTATCTCTTTAAGTAGTTCGTGAGTTTTACTATTTTAGTAAGCATTATTTATCAACTATGAGATTATGAGATAGATCTGGATATCGATTGTTATGAAAATATTATTTGCAACCGAGTCATACTATCCAAACATTGATGGCGGGGCAGTTGCCCAACACCGTCTCGTACATGAACTTGTAAAACGTGGAAATGAGGTAGGTGTACTAGCACCTGGCTTTTCCTTTAAAAACAGTGTTGAACAAGACAACGGATCAACGATATTCAGGCTGAGGGGGGTAACGTTACCCTTTTACATGAACAATAAGTATCATTTTTCACCGTTTCCTATTTTTCAATTAAAAAAAATTATCAAAACATTCAAACCAGACGTTGTGGATGTTTGTTCTCCATACCCTATAGGTGCTAGCACTTTGGTATGTGCCAAAAAGTATGGGATACCAGTCGTCGGCTCTATTCACATTTTACCCGAAAACATGCTTTCCCCTTTTTTAAACTCTCGATATTATAACATGATGAATAAATATTCATGGAAATATCTTGTTTACTTTTTCAATTTGGTTGACTGGGCAACTATACCAACACAAACTGGAGCAGACATATACCTTAATAGGGGTCTAAAAACAAAGATAACACCCCTATCAAACGGAGTAAATATTGAGGTTTTCAATCCTAATAATAATGGTGAATATCTGAGAAAAAAATTCAATATACCAAAAGAAAATATTGTGTTGTACACTGGCAGGATGAGCAGTGAAAAAAATCTGGATGTTCTTGTAAAAGCAATACCGCATGTACTTAAAGAAATAGACGCTCATTTTCTATTCTGCGGTTCAGGTGGTGGATATAAACAAAAGATGAAAAGGTTAACAGAAACATTACACGTGTCTCATAACACGACGTTCGTAGATTTCTTAGAATGGAAGGATTATATCAACATATATTCACTTGCTGATTTGTTTGTGATGCCTGCAGAAGCCGAACTACAAAGTATTGTGACAATGGAAGCAATTGCTTCAGGATTGCCTGTTGTTGCGGTAAATAAAGGTGCAGTGCCTGAGCTTGTAAGTTCAGATAACGGCCTTTTGTTTGATCCGAGAAACAGCAAGCAACTGGCAAGTAATATTGCTAAGATATTGTCAGATAAAAATCTTAGAAATACTATGAGTAAGAATAGTTTAGAACTAATCAAAAAACACTCAATGAACTATGTAGGTTGCCAATTTGAAAAAGTGTATGAAAATGTAATTGAGAGTTATAAAAATAAATGAATTTATGCTTTTACTAAAATTTCTTTTATAAATGTCCAATTAACAGTATAAACTTCTGCCCAACGTTCTTCTTCCATGTCTTGATTTAAAGTTGCATTTCTATATGCAAGTTCAAAAGGTTGGTACGAAAATTTTTCATAAGATTTATTTGTCATATAGAAGATTTTTCCAAAGCCAACATGTACTACCTTATCTTTCATTATGTCATCTATTATCACATGAGTGATTTTACTGTAATTTTTACCAATTCCTTCTAATTCACGTATATAGTCAGTAAAATTCTCCGAAATCCAGATAATGCTTGATTCATCTAAAGTAGTGTTAAATCCAACTGCCTCTGTAATCCTCGCAAGACGATGATCTGAAGCTATAACGCTACCGTTTTTATCAAAATTCTCGTCCATCCATTTTATGACTGCAAGGTCTTCGTCTGTTATCGCCTCATATGATGCATTTAACGCTATATGGGAAGGATAAACAGATACAGCATTTGCGGTAACAAGAAAGAAGATTACAGCAATGTAAATAAATTGCCGCTTTTGTAAGAGACTCAATTTTTTAAGGTAATAAAGAGACGGTTTATCGATGTGATGTAACTTCTCAGTAAATTTGAAAATTCGTTCATAATTTAGGTTCAGGAAAATTCCGCTTATGCCAAATATTGAAATAATACTTAGAGGTACCATGATATATTCAAAATGTCTATGTGGCAGTATAGTTGAGCTGTTTGTTAGCAACCCATATACAAACGAGACAAGTATTGCTAAAAGCCACCCCCTAATAAAATTTCCATTTTGTATGAATCTGGTATATCTAAAACCCGCAACTCCAAATGCAAAGATAAGAATCAATGGCAATGAATAAATAATTGATAAGGGAGTGAAACTGAAGTTTGTCCAAGGTAGTTTAAATACAGAAAAAACACTCATGACTGTCAAACATATAGCCATTGTCAAAAAAAACTTTACAATTGCAGATTTAGCAGTAGGTTTTTCCCTAATAATGAATAAATTTAATCTCCTTTTCAACCAAACAATTCCAAACATTGAAACGAATAGCATGTAAAATAGAATAATTGTGTAACTTGAGTTTATGTTTATGGGTCCTAATCTAAGCCCTCCCCTCATAAAACTGTCATAAACTGGCGTAGCAATAAAGATCCAATACGAAAAAATCAGACCGCTTGTTGCCAGTATGTACAAAACATCTTTTTTTAGTGAATGCATCCATTCTTTCGTACTTGCATTTTCAACAAATACAATGAATATTAAGGAAACCAGGTAAAAATATGTTGTAAGATGGTGAGACATGATGAGTAGGCTTGTTGAGATAAAAAGTGGGATTATAAATCTTGTATCCTCTCTAAATTTTATGAAAAGATAAATAGAAAGCATCATGAAAAAGTGACCTACAGTCAAGGGCGAAGCATGGCTTGTTTGGTAAACATGAAATGGCATGACGGCGAGGAATAAACTGGAAAGGAGAGCCTTTTTTCTATCACCTAATAATTTGTATGCAACAAAGTAAAAAAGTAGTACAGAAAGACCGCCAAAAATTGGTGCGATTTTAGGCATAATTGTTAAAACATCGATACCTGTAATCCAATGTGCGGCACCAGTTATGGCATATAAAACTGGGAAATATTGATAGGATCCTCCCCAGCCATAATATGGATTAAACAACTCTCGACTATCCACAAGGGAGTTCGTAAGGCCATAATATATCCCAAAATCACATCCCCATGCAGCATTTGTCCAAGCAGGAAGTGATCTCATAACTATAGCTGTAACTGTAATTACAATTAACCAGAAAAACCAGTTTTTTATTATCTTGCGAGGTTTTGGTATAGTCATCAGAGGCATCTCTCATTCGTATATTATTTATAATATTTAAAATCATTAGGATGAACATTCTATACTTGAATTAAGTACATCCATAAAGTTCTCTACAGTTTTATTTACATCACAATTTCTTTTCATTCCAGTAGTTTTTTTTGCAATTTCAACATCTTTTTTTAAGTTTATTTCGTTTTGCTTTACTGAATAAAAAGTACCCTTTTTGTTATGATACTCTGATAGGTATTCTTGTTCTATTTGGCCAGGTGTAGGAATCAGCAAAGCCTTTGTATCAATTACTCCCAAGTCCATTATTGTAGAGTACCCAGAACGTGAAACAACAATTTTTGCTCTATTCAAAAGTTCTTCTCTTTTTTCTTTTGTTAGAAATGAGTAAGTTGTAATATTCTTCTTCTTCATCTTAGAGTATTTCTCTACTTTTCCTAAAGTCATTACAATATTTCCATCTAAATCTTGAACCTGAGATGTTAATTTCCCCTCTAAAATACTTCTTTGTGGTTCAGGACCAGAAATCGATATCAAGTAATCGATATCTTTCTTCATCTTTCTTTTCTTAAAATCAGAAAGAGCGCCGATATAGTGAAGCTTATTTTCATCAATTTTTTTTAGATTATGTGACAAATCCCCAGATATACTATTTTCTATGTAATCCGGTACAATTACACCAGAGAATCTTTTGAAAAAAAAGAGATTGAATAGTTCACTGCCAGATTCCAACATCTTTATTCGAAGCGGATTCATAATCCGCATCTGATGAGAAATAAAAAAAGAAGGAATTTTCTTGTTATACATATCATATCGAGCATCAGAAATTATTAGATCATATTTTTTTTCTTTTAGTAATTTTGAAAGCTCAACCAAACCCGATTCTATTCTCTTGATAAATAAGGGCCAGTATATTACACTTTTTGCCATAAATTGTCTAGAATTTTCTGAAAGTAACATCGGATAATCAGGGATATCTTTGTAATGAGCTTTTTCTCCAAGTTCCTTTTTTAATAATTCCAGGGATCTACCATTTGATATGATAGTCACATTATTATTTTCATTTATCAGTTTCCTTATTATCGGTAAGGATCGTGTTGAATGTCCAAGTCCCCAAGAGCAAATTCCGTATAATATCTCCATCTAAATTTTGTATTTGCCAAGATGTTAAATAACTAACTGGATAGCATCATTCTATATTGGAAATTCTATTTGTATTGGATTGTATGAACTTTAAACAAGATTTTTTTGTTTATAGCCAGAGACAGATCAATAAGTACGGCGGTAGATACGGTGGAAATTGTGAGAAACAGGTATGCTCCAGGTACGGAAGTAAAAGAGATAAAAATTAGTACTGAGAGCATCACAAACGAAGAAGGTAGAACATCTAATGTATTTTTAATTGAAATATATTTAACTAAAAAGAAGGACAAATAGGTAGAACGGTAAGCCTACATGATAATATCTATACCCAGTTTTTCTGCAAGCTCCTTGTACCTATTTCTAATGGTTACTTCTGTTACACCAGCTGTCTCTGCTATCTCACGTTGTGTTTTCCGTTCACCACAAAGTACCGATGCCATGTATAGAGACGCTGCTGCAATACCTGTAGGACCTCGCCCACTGGTAAGCTCCCGTTCTGAAGCTTCTTTTAAAATCTCTAATGTTTTCGCTTGAACATCGCCACTGAGCGTTAACTCACTACAGAACCTTGAAATATAATCCTGTGGTGATGTAGGCATCAACTTTAACCCAAGTTCACGGACAATATATCTATAGTTTCTCCCAATATCTTTCCTTGACATATGTGCCATATGACCTATTTCATCAAGCGTTCTTGGTACATGACACTGTCTACACGCAGCATACAAAGCTGCAGCGGCAACACCTTCCATGCTTCTACCACGAATCAAATTCTTCGAAACCGCTTTACGATAGATCATAGCAGCGGTCTCCCTGACAGTCCTTGGAAGACCCATACCCGACGACATTCTATCAAGATTAGAAAGAGCAAACGCAAGGTTTCTTTCCATAGCATTGCTAATTCTAATCCTTCTCTGCCATTTTCTCAACCTGAATAGCTGTGCTCTATTTCTAGTTGGGACAGATTTCCCGTAAGCATCTCTGTTTGTCCAACCGATCATGGTACTAAGACCCTTATCGTGAATTGTATATGTCATAGGAGCTCCTACTCGAGCTCTCTTTTCTCGCTGGTCACTGTCAAACGCCCTCCATTCAGGCCCATGATCAATAAAAGCCTCATCTATGACGAGTCCGCAATCTTCGCAAACTAATTCCGCTCTAGAATAATCCCTACTAAGATGTGTACTACCACATTCAGGACATTCAATGATTTCCTCCACTTTTTGTTTCTCTTTGTTTGTCAATTAAATCAAACCTGTAAAACCCCTTTAATCCATTTAACAGTGCCTAGAGGGAATAATCTACATTATATAAATACTCCCACATGAATTTTTGATAACAAATGAACAATAACACGTTTATACACAGAAAAGAACAAATTATTCCATGGCAGACATTATGTTGCAGTCACGTAAAAGATTCTTTAGTGAGGATCAGATTGTTGCCAGCGAAAAACCGTATAGTACAGTTTAAGATTGGGGAAAAGGGGTTTTAGTGAAGTAACCCCATTGAAGAAAGTTTTTCTAACAGATCCTCCACTGCTTTTGACACATCCTCCGTGTTTTTTCCACCGGTACACACTATTTTACCGGAGCCAAAAAGCAACATAACGACATGCGGTTCTTTTACTCTATAGACAAGCCCTGGGAATTGTTCTGGTTCATACTCCACATTTTCCAAGCCAAACGCCACTGCCACTTCATCTAAGTTAAGCTCACCACCAAGATCGGCTGTAGCTACCATATTCTGGACAACTATCTCAAGATTCTTATGTACATCCATACCTAGTTTTTTTAATTTCTCTGCTATTATATCAATGGTCTTATGTACATCCGCGATATTTTTCGCTCCAGTGATGTTGGATTTCCCACTTCTAAAGAGAAGCGTGGCCGTCTTCGGATCTTTTAGTCTGTAAACCAGCCCAGGGAATTGCTCTGGTTCGTATTCAGCT
>JAUXAU010000031.1 GCA_030619765.1 Thermoplasmatota archaeon | reverse complement strand
TTCTTCTTTGGGGATTTTCATAAAATATTTGATCTTAAGGAGAAACCCAGGTATTCCGGATTCTTATTTTCTCAGCATGAGTTCAACAACATAAATAGGTTCTATCGCTATTAGACACTAAATTCGATATAGGTATATCGTATTCTAGGAGTGGGAGATTTTTCGCCAATTTTTGCCATAGCCCACCCCAAAAAATTCGTTGAGCGAAATTTGGAGTGATTTTACAGATAGGCATCCAGTTTTTTTGAGAATTTATTTGTATAAAAATTGGCTTTGCAACGAATAGTATAGGTATCTTTTTTATATAATATATCTCCACGAGTATTAACCAGCATACTTCCAGCTATTGGCATGATACTCATACCAATAAACAAAGCTATTATTTCGCAAATAAAGCCTTTTTTAAACAAATTGTTTTTTATGTCTTTCCCTTTATTTTATATATAAAAATGGAGTTTTTAGTATATAAATGTTTATAAATTTTATCCAAGTTAGAAAATTTTAAATACCATACCATAGATTACAGTTTGTGAAGAGGGAAAATATGTCCAATTCTGGAAAACTATTAGTCTGTGCAATAATTATACTTATTGTTGGAATGAGCATTATTCCTGTAATGGGAGACATAGGAGCGACCAATCGTGATGACATTACGCCACCTGTTACAGCATGTACACTCGACCCAGCAGAACCAGATGGCTTAAACGACTGGTATGTTAGCGATGTTGAAGTTACTTTGAATGCAACAGATGATATGTCTGGTGTGAATGTCACCTATTACAGAGTAAACAACCAAGGATGGGAGATCTACGAATATCCTTTTGTCTTTAACAACTCTAACCAATACACGATTGAATACTATTCGATTGATAACGCTGGGAATATGGAGAGTGTAAAACTAGCAAGCTGTAAGGTGGATGTAGTACCTCCCGTCACAACTGTCCGTATCCATGGTATATGGGGTGAAAACGGCTGGCTAAAAAAACTTGATTACATTGAATTTAAAGCCACGGACGATATGTCTGGAGTAACAGCAGTATATTGTCGTGTCAACGGAGGAAGTTGGTTTGTTTGTTCCATGCCGATCACGCTTAGTTTTGATGGCGAGCACGTGATAGAGTATTATTCAGTTGATTATGCAGGAAATGCAGAAGATGTAAAGGAGGTAATAGTTAAATTAGATGCCACACCACCTGAAATAACACTCACTGGGAAAAAAATTGGAGTTATTATGTGGAAATTCACCGCAGAAGCATTAGATGGAATCAGTGGTATTGACAGGGTTGAATTTTACATTGATGGTCAGCTCGATGGCATTGTTTATGCTCCAGGACCGTACGAATGGAGATGGGCTGGTAGTGGCAGTCACACCGCACAGGCAATTGCCTATGACTTTGCAGGAAACTCAGCAGCAAGTAATGTCGTTAATAGTATTCCACAGAGTCAGAGCCGAAATATTTTTTCGAATAAAATATTTATCTTCCTATTACAATTAATAAATCATATTTATATATTCCTTCAGCAAATTTCTGCTGGGTAAAATATGTTACAACTGTTACGTATAAAATTTTAAAAAATCCGATCTTTTTATAAACATTGCTCTAATTACATTTCTAATTACATGTTTTAAAAAATAATGGGGAGATGAAAAAAATGAAAAATGATATTTGGAAAAAGGCTTTAGTTTGTGGGCTAATGATACTGCTAATTGGAGTGAGCGGAACTCAAGGAATTAATTGTAACAATAAAAGTAATAACATAGAAAACTATGAAAAAGAACAAGAATACAACCAAATTTTACTTAATGATTTCGATGAAACAATGCCGATAGAATTAACCAGATATTATGATAATTTAAAGTTTAATTTTTCTCCTACCGATATCATCATTAAATTTAGAAAAAGTGTGGTGGTGAATATTTCTCAAAACGAAAACGGATTTATCCTAACTGGATTGTCATCGATAGATCAATTGAATACTAACTACAATGTAGTAAAAATTGAAAAAGTGTTTACTGAAAAGTGTTCATCTGATTTTTCCAACACTTATGTCTTTAAATTCCCAAAAACAATTGATATTCGTAAATGTATTGTTATCTACAACAAAGATCCAAATGTCGAATATGTGGATTTAAATACCCGTTACCAAACATGCATAACACCAAACGATCCTTTTTTCTCAAGCCAATGGGCACTTCATCAGGCTAACGATCATGACATCGATGCTCCAGAAGCGTGGGACATAGAGACAGGTGATCCAGATGTTGTTATCGCAATCATTGACACAGGTGTTGATTATACCCATCCAGATCTTGCTGATAATATGTGGGTTAACGATGATGAAATTCCTGGTAATGGTATCGATGATGATGACAATGGTTATATAGATGATGTTATGGGTTGGGATTTTTTTAACAATGATAATGATCCAATCGATGACAATGGTCATGGCACCGCTTGTTCTGCTATTGCCTCTGCCACGACGAATAACTCTCAATACATAGCTGGCGTCAGTTGGTACTGTAAGATTATGCCAATAAAAGTCATGGATGAGACTGGTGGTGGCTACGCTTCGGGTATTGCAAGTGGTATTGAATACGCAGTGGATAACGGAGCAGATGTCATTAGCATGAGTTTTACCTCTGTAATTCCTGATACTACCGTGAAAAACGCTCTGGACTATGCCTCTCAGCATGGTGTTGTGCTCGTTGCAGCACAGGGGAATCTATTGGAAGATAGGAAAACCTACCCAGCTATCTACGACAACGTAATCTCTGTAGCTGCCACAACCAATACTGATGCGAGGGCCGAATTTTCTTGCTTTGGATCGTGGACCGATGTAGCTGCACCTGGAGAGCATATTCTCACACTGCTCCCAACCTACCACGTCTATATGAATGACGAAGGCTATCAGTTAAATTGGGATTACCTATCTGGCACCTCCTTTGCTTGTCCCCATGTTTCAGGATTGATTGGACTCATGATTTCTCATAATCCGTTCCTTTCTCCCGATGAGATCAGGACTATTCTCCATTCAACTACTGATCCAGTAATTTCTGACCAGTACATTGGAACAGGGCGGATCAATGCATATGAAGCCCTGACCTTGAACCCCCACTTAATTGCCAAATTAAACTCCTATTTGGATGAGCGCTTTATTGGGCCGTTTTCACTTGAAATACGAGGTACTGCAAAATCGTATTCTGATAATTTTCGATCTTACGAAGTTTATTATGGAGAAGGGATTTATCCCAACAATTGGATTTTAATAGAAGAATCTTCTTCTCCTGTAGAGGATGGTCTATTAGCGGTCTGGGATCTATCTGATCTTCAAAATGAGGGGTATTATACAATCAAATTGGCTGCCACCTCTGACGATCTAAAAGTTGTGTGGGATTACGCTCTAGTGTATTTCGATCCATTACTCACGGAAGGTTGGCCCTCTTATCTAAGCACAGGAGCAATTTTCGCTTCACCCAATGCTTTTGATTTTGATGGCGATGGAAAGCAGGAGATAGTACAATGCACGTATGGAACCTGGACCTCTTGGGACGATTTAAATGATAATGGCCAGGTGTTTGTTATTAACTCTGGTGGGGATATTGTTACAAACTGGCCTTTTGAGACTGAGTGGCCAATAGAATTTCCTGCAGCAATAGGTGATTTAAATGACGATGGAGAAGCGGAGATTGTAGTAGCTGATTGGCAATATTTATACGTGCTCCACTACGATGGTACTTTGCTATGGAAAAAAACATCCGATGCTTTCCTCCCATCTCCTGCTTTGGTGGATTTGGACAATGATGGGTACCTCGAAATTGTTGCGACTGGGCAGGGCGGGAAGATTTTTGCTATTAATTATGATGGAACGGATGTCGAAGGATGGCCAATCACGATTAACCCTCTTTTTTATGGGGATCCAATATCGGTTCCAGCCATTGCTGACCTTGATAACAATGGGGACTTAGAGGTAGTTGTGCTTGCACCCGATCACAAAGTGTATGTTTACAACCATGATGGATCCATTTATGACGGATGGCCGTTTCAACTTTTTGTCGAGGAATTTCAATATCAAGATAGCGGTCCTGCAATTGCTGATTTTGATGGTGATGGAAACCTGGAAATTATCGTAGATGGTAAAAGGAATCCTTCAGGGGAAGATAACTTATGGATGTTTGAATCAGACGGGTCTGTATGTGAAGGGTGGCCTCAGACTACTGAAAATGGTGGGAGTCATAACTTCGGGTTGGGCGATATTGATTTCGACGGATTACCGGAGATTACCCTCAACAGGGAAAATCACGATAACCTTTTATATGCGTTTAATGGCGATGGAACCCAAGTTTCTGGATTCCCTCTATCCATAGGTGATCAAGCAGGCAAAGGACTTTTCACATACTGTTCGATTGCAAATGTTGACTCCGACCCCTGGTTGGAAATCATAGGGCGATCGCAACACGAGGTTCGACTTTTCAAAGTTGATCAAGAAGGAGGACCGTATGAGATTCTCGAAGACTGGCCGAATTATGTCCGTAATAACGGTATCTTTGCTATTCACATGCCAGGCTCTTTAATTGCAGATATTAATGCAGACGGATATATAGATATAATAAATCCATCGTTGCATGAGGCGGTACATTGCTGGACTCCAGGAGGGGAAAGTGATCCAGATACCTTAGAGTGGACGATGTTCCAACATGATCCACAGCATACTGGGTATTATATTCCTCCAAGTAATGTTCCTCCCAATAAACCCAATAAACCAATGAAAGAAACCATTGACCCCATCTTGAGAGAATATTGGTTTACAACGAGTACGACTGATGAAAATGACGATGGAATATACTATGTATGGGAATGGGGGGACGGGTCGAACAGCGGTTGGATTGGTCCCTATAATTCTGGGGAGGAATGCGAGACAAGTCATGCGTTCTCTGGGGGAACCTATTATGTCAGAGTCAGAGCAAAAGATGTTTACGGGACGATGAGTGAATGGTCAGATCCATTGGAGATAGCCGTGTCACATGGGTGTGTTGAAGAAACGCAGATCAACATGGCTTCCGGTTCCTCCCCATCAGTGAAAAATATTGAAGATATTGAAGTAGGGGACTACATCTCTTCTTATGATCTTGAACTTCAGGAGGTCGTTTCTGCAGAAGTTATCGCCGTTCATGAATATACAGAATTTACAGAATTACCTGAACCCCCCCTCGATATTAATTACAACTTTGAAGGTAATATCAAGGTCACATCGAATCATTTCCTCTTTATAAATGGAACTGAGTGGATGGAAGCTGATGATGCAGGAATAGATTATTATCTACTTGAAAATACACCAGGTACAAATGATACTTCTTTGAAGCCGATAACTTCAATAAATGAGTTACGCAGTTTTTCTGGTGTTATTTATGATCTGGAAATAAGACCGCTTGAAAGCGGAAATGTATCTGGATATTTTGCTGATGGTATACTTGTCGGTTATAAGCGTCAAGCGATCATGTCGGTATGTACGATGAAAGATGAATATAGTAATAATGAGACAATAAATATCACCGATCCGCCAGGTGACCCACCGCCACCCGATGACCCGCCAAGTGAACCATCCCCGATTGGATACGAGTTGCTAGATGACAACAAAGTCCTCCATATCTGGAATAGATATGATAGCTATTATTTCAACACAAGTAGTGGTATCCAACTTACCAACTATTACAACGAGTACTGGTCGCATAATGTAATGATGCTTGGGTATTACAACAACGACCAGTGGAATCTAATTTATCGGACAGATGAGTTAAGTGGTTTTAACAAAAATATCGAAACAGACAATGAGACATTTGTGAACGCTACATTGTGGAAAGACCTAACATATAATGGCTACGATTTTAGACTCGCAATCAGGTATCATCTTGGTATAGATGACAATGAGCTCACCATTATCCCATATATTAAGAACCTTGAAGATGCCATCCCCTATGTGATTGGTTTTGCTTGGGAGATCAACGATATACAGATTGATATGACACCTGAAAATGACTATATCGAGATCAACGATACCTCTTTCTATCTCAATGAAACCATTGATGTTACATATACAAATTTATCCGATGGGCGGTTCCGCATCAAGGAAAACATGGGCAACAATAGCTATAAAGACTTGTATCTTAGATGGAATAAAACAGTCCCTTATAAGGTTATGATAAAATCACGTGAAGGCCAGTATAATGCCCCTGTTACCCTTGCAATCAGGGTTGGCACGTTAAACCAAAGTCAGGAAAAGCAAGTGATGTTGTTTTGGCATGACGCTTCCGGCTTAGAAATAACCGTATATTCTACAAATGACAGTTATTTGAGAAAGCATTATCCCAACAATAATTATGGTAATGAAACGTATATGTGGATTGACCCCAAGCTTACTCAAACAAATCGTATGCTCGTCCAGATGGATTTGCCTAGTGAACTCATTGATGCATATATTGAATCTGCGACGTTGAAGATACGGTATTACACGCACTCCGGTATTAATCCGCGATATCGGACGCATGAATGCTGGAGAATAGAAGAGCCATGGGATGAAAATGGAGTAACTTGGAATAATCAGCCCGATCTGGATGCATTAGAGGATTACATTGTCCTTGGTGAATATGGAATTAAAAGCTGGGATGATGTAACAGACAATGTACAGGATTTTGTAGAAGGCGATCTGGATAACTATGGGTGGCTTTTAGGAGATGAAAACGAAGGCACTGCGTTGAGCCGCGCGGCTAAGTATTTCTCAAGGGAGAAAAGTGGGACTATTTATGATCCAAAACTTGTAATTGAGTATCTTGCTCCGCCAGAAACTCAAACGAACCCAGCATCCTATGTTGAGGAATCATATGTACGTATGAACGGTGAGGTAATATCCGATGGCGGAGATGATTGCCAGTATAGTTTTTCATATGATGCATGGATTTATGGAGAACCTGTGTCAAGTTCAACAAGTTGGACAGGGAGCGTAGCTACAGACGAATCTTTCTACACCTACTTATCCTCCCTCGATGAAGGCCGACATGGAAGCTATTATGCACGACTTAGACATAGTGTTTATCCTTCAGTTGTCCGCAGTGGAATTTCCACTGGTTTCCTTACAAAACCAGATACTCTTACTGGTTTTACTGCAACTGCATATGAAGAGCAGGTCAATCTCACATGGTCGAATAATGATGGTGGTGATGGCGCATACATCGAATGGTTTACATCATCTGATAGTTCTTGGGATCCAGGGGATCACACAAAAGTAGATGCAGACGGGTATGTCGCAGGAGAGAGTTTTATCCATGAAAACCGCATCCCAGGAACTTCATATTATTATAAAGCTTGGGCGTATGCAGATGATGCTGGTTGGCGATCATGCGGTAATTCAACGGCACCATTTGGCGATGCACCAAAAACAGCTGAGACAACGACTGGAGTAACCACCTCAGTTGATGCAATCAGTCCTTATATCCAGGTTTCCTCTCCTTTGACGGTTACAGCGTCTGGTTCTCCAGATTTGGATAACGTCTCGCTATGGTATCAGTATTCATCCGATAATTCATCTTGGGTGGTCTGGAATAATAGTAGCAACCCGGATACAAGTAGTCCTTGGAGCTGGGACTTCGACTTTCCAGAGGGCAGGGGTTATTACGAGTTCTACAGCATAGGAACCAAGAACGATATTGTCGAATCATCACCTAGTTCTGCCGATGCTCAATGTTTTTATGAAAATCAATCAAAGATAAATAACACCGGCTCTACTGACATCGAAGGTTATCTGCTGATGCAGGTTCATTACTTTAATGAAAGAAAACAGCAGTGGATTGTCGCTGATGACACTGTGAATGAGACAATGCCACGAATAATAAAGGCAAGGGGGCAACTTGGATTGGATACAATATTCAATGGTCTAGTGAACACAAATGATCTATCAGAGTTCGGTAGTGGCACATATCGCGTCTATGTCGCTTTCAGAGACATTGATGGGAATGTATTGATATGTGAGAGAAAGCTGGAAGCCTGGTGTGAGTTCAACATAACCTTTGATTAGAAGACTAAAAATTTAGGTCGGGCAATACCGCCCGATTTTCTTTTTAAAATATTTATTCTAATAAAACTAATATTTGGAGTAAAGGAATTGTTTTTTCTCATGCTGATTCAGTTCTGTATCAAAAACCTTCGTTATCTGTTTCAATTCCTGATAACTGATAATTTTCTTGTTTGAAGTCTCAAGAAGTGCTTTAACGGCAATATTTGATTTATCCTCAAGAAAGATAACCGTTTTACCTCAAGGATGATTCCGATATTCATATATCGTCATAAGGGAAAATTGCGATATACGAATATCGTATTTTAGAGGAAAAAATCCCGATATGCCGCCGAGTTAATTGTAAAAGATGTAAAGAGTAAATCAGTACAGTAATCAATTGTTACGGAGGGTATTATTTAAATAAGATACAATCGATTAGAAAGAATCCATAAGAGAGGTTAGAAACTGTAAATAGATTTGAAAATGGGGAGGAAAACAAAAATTTGGAGTGATAAACCTGCATCTATTTCAAAAAATTAGGAGAAAAATATTAAGAATTATAATTGAAGCAAGTCAACTAGTGTATAATGAACATATAGCATTTGAATTAGTATTTTTAACATTCGCAGTATTTGCTCTTGCAAATTCATTGAATAGCTATTTTTCAAATGGTAGTATAGATATTTATTCAATAATTCTCATTATTGTATCTTTCATATTCCTTGGAATTATTATTTTTAAATCTAAAAAGATAAGATTATTTTTAATGAAAAAATACGTTAAAAATAGATGTGAACATCAAAAAATTGCTATTCTTGATGGAAGAATACATGAATTGATGTCACATACTATTCCAATAACAAGATTTTCCATTAGAAAATGGAAAAAAAGATTGGAGGATGATCGTTTAAAAGTCGATCTAATTTCAATATCAAGAATATCAAATGATTATTCGATGATAATTAATCCATTTGGAGGAGTTTATATTGAAGAAGATTTTTCCAATTTGAAAACTTTTATGAGAATAAAAAAATATATTCATGATGGTGGTGTATTTATAAATGTAAAGGATTTGGCTTTTTGGAAATCATGGAACTCCAGGAATAATACTGGCGGAATTACTAGCCCTGGTGTTGAAACATATGAAATAAATACAGGTAGTATGACAATACTTCAGCATAATATTCTGCATAACCAATTAGTTTTACAACCGAGATTAACAGCCGGTTCATTAATTGATACATGCTTATTCAAAAATTTTGGTGTTCATACAACAACTTTTTTTACTAAAAATCGAAATTTAATAGCAACTCCTATAGCGGATTTTCTACGAGATATTGGAGAAATGGATATTACAGAATTTAGAGCTGCGATAAATTGTGAAAAAGAAAATATGGAATTTTATAGGCTTTTCTCAACACGACTAGATCAGGTAGTAGGTGAAGAATCAGAATGTTTTCCTGTAGCTGCTTTAAAATATTATATGGGGTATCTTGTTCTCTTTGGAATGGATATTACATCTGAACGAGATTTTGATTTTGAATGTAAAATAATTAAAAAAATAAATGAAAAATTATCCTTGGCTGGATCTTTATGAAACACTGTACATTTGAGAGATAATTATTGTGCAAATTGCCTATTAATTGTACAAATCTTTCTTTAGTCAAGAGACTTTAGAGACAAAATCAGGACTTTTGCGACAAAGCCTCCCCTGGCTATCTTACGTGCAAATAATCGGCATTCTCATTGGAGTAGTAGGGGGAGTTTTGATAGCCGCTTTTCTACTGAGAGCAAACTTTTTGGAAAAAATTAGACATGAAGCCTTCTCATTTATCGGACTTGGCTTAGCATTGTTTATTTTCACATTTAACATCATTCTACCTAGAAACATTCCAACATATATAACATATATATTAACACCAGGAGATTTAGCCCCCATAAGCGGTACAACCAACGTTCTATTTTTTTCACTTCTTATAAGTACAATTTTGGCAGTAATAATCGCTCTTTTTGTCTTAAAATGCAAATTAATATCAAACTAATAACTTTTTGATATTGTCAACCCGCGGGTCAATTCCGCTGGTCTCACACGCCAGGAGTTGATTGACAAGGTGATTGCTAAAAAGAAAAAAACGCTCCTACAAAATCTACTAAGGCAATTCGTAAAGACGTTAAAACAATGCAGTCTTTCAACTCTTCTGCTATGCCTTCGATGATAATAATGAATGATGTCGCAGATGATAGATACAGAAGACTAAGGAGAGAGCAACAGGGTCAATATTCCTTGATGCATGGAGATATGCGCTTGTAGGGGCCGTTTCCGTAAATATGTTAAAATCCTCCGTAGGATGCATTCTATGAGATAGTGATATCCAACCTCGTTTGCATTCCGATTTTTATACTCCAATTATTACGTGACATCCATGAAAGAATCGGATGCTGATTCCCTACTATAATTAATGGGATTAGTTAAGATTGATAATGACTTTAAAGCGTCGTCCAGTGTCATCCTTCCAGTGATATGATGTTCAATCCTTGTCGCCTTTATATCATCCTTGTAATAAATACGAGCCCAAGCATTCGTGAAATTTTTTAGGGAGACAGATTTAACACCGTCTAATCTTAACTGTCTAAAATCCTTTGCAACACCCATCTCTAAAACTTGTACAACTTTTCTATCGCTAAAGGGAGATAACTTTTCTAAAAATCCACCAAGATACGTCAGCACCTTCAAAAAATCAGGGTAACTAAGCGGATTCTTAGTGCTGTTAATATGTACATCGACCTTTCCCATCAAATGAACTGTGACTGTTATCTTCCTGCCTTCAAACCATAAATCCCTATAATATCGATAATTTGTAGAGGGAATGAAATCAAGAGCATTTAAAAGTTGCAAAGCCTCCGTAGTATATTCCTTGGATGGTATGCCCTGTATGTGTTTTTGTAACTTTTTTGTTGTTTTACATTCTAACATTATACCATGTAACATTAAAGGTGGATTCTCAAGTTGATGCAGAAGTGATATATCGATATTTGCCTGATAGAACCCACGCTTTGTCCGACTTATTTTCCCCTGTTTAGTAAGACGTGATAAAATGGTTTTAATTGTACCTATTCGCTTTTTATCTTTTTTATAATCTTTTTCTCCCAATAGCGTACGGTCAATTGTATTAGCATTATATTCATGTTGAGCATTCTTTCTTAGAAAATCTAGCACCTTTTTTGTCTGGGAGTTGGAATGCATTAAATCTGTTCCTCCACTATACAGATGGTAACAAAATTTTTGTTACTTTTAATGTAACTATTGAGACAATCAACAATCAAATTAAAAAAAGAAAAAAAAGGTTTAGAGTGTATTTTCGCCAAGAATATTGGATAAAAAGGTGTTATAAACCAAAAATATATTCACCTTTTTGTATGCCTTTAGTTACATTTGATTATAATGATTTCATCGACCTTCTTGGTTACAATATTCCAAAGGAAAAACTAATAGAAAAACTGCCAATGATTGGCGGAGACTTTGACAAGGTCGAAGATGATGAACTCAGTATAGAGTTTTTCCCAAACAGACCTGATTTAACGTCCGTTGAAGGTATTGCTAGGGCAGCAAGAGCTTTTTTTGAATTTGAGGCGGGATTAAAAAAATACGATATTGCAAAATCAGATATTTCAATAACTGTGGATCCTTCAGTAAAAGGAGTTAGACCTTTTGTAACCACCGCTCTCATAAAAAATGTTACTATGACTGACGAACTGATAGCCTCGCTTATGGACATGCAAGAAAAGCTTCATTTTGGGCTTGGGAGAAATAGAAGAAAGGTTGCAATAGGCGTTCATAATTTCGAGCCAGTGACGCCCCCTTTTACGTATAAGGCTGTTGATCCGGATTCTGTGCAGTTTATTCCCCTTGCAAAAGATGAATACATGACACTTAGTGAAATATTGGAGAAGCATGAAAAAGGGATTGATTATGCCTATCTTCTTGAGGAATTTGACAAATATCCACTTATCGTAGATGCTAACAATAATGTACTTTCTTTTCCTCCGATTATTAATGGTAGTTTAACTGAGGTAGCCCCCTTTACAAAAAATATATTTATCGATGTTACTGGTTCAGATAGAAAATCAATAAATTATGCTTTGAATATTGTGGCGACTGCCCTTGCTGAACGTGGCAGTCAGATTTTTAGTACTACTATTTATGATGAAGGAAAAACATATTCTTCTCCAGACTTAAATCCTATTAAAAGGAGCTTGTCAGTTGATTATGTAAATAAGATTCTTGGAACGAGGTTAAAAGAAAAAGAAGTTATGAATTATCTGGGAAAAATGGGATATGGTTCTACAGAACTAAAGAAAAATAAAATCGAAGTCGAGATACCTGCATGGAGACCAGATATTTTACATGAGATTGACTTAGTTGAAGATGTAGCAATTGGATATGGTTTTGATAAATTTGAAATAGATTTTCCCAAGGAATTAACATTTGGAAGAACCTTACCTCATCATGATTTATTAGATAGTTTAAGAAGCATTATGATTGGGCTTGGATTCAACGAGGTTACAACATTTACCATATCAAACGAAAAAGATGAATTTACCAATATAGGACTGGAAATTGGAAAGATGGTTGAAATAGAAAATCCAATAGGCGAAGAATACTCTGGTCTGCGTACAAACCTATTGCCCTCACTCCTTAAAATATTAAGGGAGAACAGGCATCATCCATTGCCTCAGCGGATATTTGAGTTAGGAATAGTAGTTGATGAACACGCGAAAAATCGCCATAATCTTGCTGGGATTAAAATAGATGCAAAGGCAAACTTTACTGAATCTAAATCTATTATAGAAGCGGTATTAAGGGACATAGGAATCACTCATTCAATAACCGAGGGAAATCATCCTGCTTTTATCGAGGGTAGATGTGGATCCATTATTAAAGATGAAAAAGAAATAGGGCTCTTTGGTGAGTTACATCCAAGGACTATCCAAATTTTTGAACTTGAGCATCCAATTATGGCTTTTGAATTAAAAGTAGAATTTCTTTCTCAGGTTTTTTAATGACATTAAGTTGTATTAAATGCAAAAAACCTGCTGTGACATTTATTAGATACAATGGAACACATTTATGTAAAAATCATTTTATCGAATATTTTGAAAAAAGGGTTAAAAAAGAGATTAAAAAACAAGGTAAAACCGAGGAAAAAACAAAAATTGGCATTGCAATTTCAGGTGGAAAAGATAGTGCTGTTGCTCTACAAACAATGAATGATATTTTCTCCAAAAGGCCGACCGTCTCTTTATACGCAATAACCGTTGATGAAGGCATTAAAGGCTACAGGGACAAAAGTATAAAAACTGCTGACAAGAACTGTAAGATGCTTGGTATAGAACATCATATCATATCGTTTAAAGAGATTATTGGAAAAACCATGGATGAAATAGCTAATATGAATAACGAGCTAGGAGAATGTACCTATTGCGGGGTGTTTAGAAGATTCTGCCTCAACAAAAAGACAAAAGAACTTGGTATCGATAAACTAGTTACTGGACATAATCTAGACGATATGTCTCAATCAATTCTCATGAATTTTGTTGGTGGCGATATGCAAAAACTTGCAAGACTTGGTCCCCATAAAAAGGTTCAACCCGGTCTAGTGCCACGTGTTATCCCTTTAAGAATCATCCCAGAAAAAGAGGTAATGCTCTATGCTATATTAAAAAATATTGAGTTTCACAATGCAGAATGCCCTTATTCCCTCCGTGCTTCAAGAAGACATTTCCGAGATATTGTAGATAATCTAGAACATAACAATCCAGGTACAAGACACAGTATTCTTAATAGCTATGATAACATCAAAGATTTGTTATTTCAAAAATATCCACCAGCCAACCTAAACCGATGTAAAAAATGTGGTGAACCTACATCTCAGAATGTCTGTAAAACTTGTATTTTGAAAGAGAGGATTTTATGATGTTATTTTTCCCTTCTTACATCAACTTTTAAAGAACAAATATTTCCTAGATATGCTTCGATAACATCACCGTCGAATATTTCTCCTACACCTTCTGGAGTTCCTGTTAGTATCAAATCCCCTCTTTTAAGAGTCATTATTTTTGAAACAAACTCGATTATCCTTTCTATTGAATATATCATATACCTTGTATTTGATTCCTGTTTTAACTTGCCATTTACCTTCAATTTGAGATCAAGATTGTGTGGATTTGATATTTCATCTTTTAAGATAACGTTGCTTATAGGAGCAAATGTGTCAAAGCCTTTTGCTATACTCCACGGCCAGCCATTCTTTTTTGCAACAGATTGTATATCTCTTGCAGTAATGTCAAGTGCAATTAGATAACCTAAAACATGATCTGTTGAATCATCTTGTGAAATATGTTTTCCATTTTTTCCTATTACTACGCCTAATTCTACTTCATGATGCAAACATTTTGACATTTTAGGAAGTATTATTGATTTATTGTTAAAGATAACAGAGCTTTCAGGTTTCAGAAACAAAAGGGGATCTTCCGTTACCTTGGTATTCATTTCTTGAGCGTGTCTCTTATAGGTTCTTGCCAAACAAATTATTTTTCCTATGTTCACCTGTTTATCATAATTTTGAAAAATATATTCAGTCATGTTAGTAGATAATAGTGAAAAATGGTTTAAACTTTTTATGTTTTATTTTTAATGGTTCTAAAAAATAATTTTCTTTAAATTTTTTGGTAACAACTGTAAAGATACTGGGTAACAGTTGTACAATAAATCCTTTATAAAGAGATCAGCAAAAGTATGTTTGTGGTGATCACTTATGAATGGTTTATTTGTAAAGGCCTTAAAAAAGAAGTTTGAGATGACGCAGGACGATGCAACATCTCTTGCTAAAACTGTCGAAGAAATTTTTAATGGAGAAAAAGAAGTCGAGGATATGACTATTGATAAGCATGCACGTTCCTTATTTTATGAATTACATAGGGAGCATTTTCTTAAATTGAGGAGAGAGGAATACAAAGAGAAAGGAAAATTCATGCGAAAATATTTCTGGTCTTTTAATAATGATGCCATAAAAGAAGAAGCGTACAGGAAATCCATCGTGGAAGAAGATCCTTATAACATCTATCAGAAAATACCAGGAAATGCATGGTTAATTCGGTCTTACAACACCTAGATCCATATCTAGATTATTTTATATTTTTGTGATTAGAGCAGGAATTATTCGTATCCGCCAATTTTCAGACTTGGGTCCCCAAGGAGTACATGTGTTTCTACAATTTTACAATCGTATCTATCAGTATACACAGGAAAGTTATTCACATAATCTGTTACAGTTTGTCCATATGTTTCTCCTAAAATGTCTATGTTTTCCTCATTATATAATCTAAAAAATTGTGTTTCAAACCATCCATCAAGTCCTTCGATACAATCTGGTATACCATTACTGTTGTGATCTCCAATACTCACACCACCATATCCAACGCTCCCCATGGATGCTATAGCTCCTCCCCCGTTTTTCTTTACAAAGACCCAGCTCCAACATTCAGGAATCCAATTTGTTAGCCAGTAAGAACCAAAACCATCTTCGCTGTATAAAAAGTACCCGAGTCCTTCTTCAAGGAGACCTTTTATAATATTTAACGGGGTGACATCGATTTCGCTGTTATGACATCCACCAACCATCACGATAGGATACATACCTTTGTTTGTAAGTTTCAGCATATCTTTATTTGAAAATCCTTGAGTCCAGTTTACATAATCACCATTCTCATGGGTACTCCAAAACCTTGGATTTCCATGGCCCACAAAGTAGAGAAAACCTGCACCCTTACTTATTTCGTTGTGCATATTTGCTTTTGTCAGATTTCCAAGAGATGCATATAATCGTACTGGCTTGAATTCTGACATAAACTCTAACGCTTTCTCGTTTGCTACTTCCCCTTCATTATAATCTGTTCCACCTTCCCACTTTTTATCAAACGTGTCGCCACCACACACTATCATAGTGTTAAACCATTCTGAGTCATTTGCGTTTTCCTCGTAATCGATTATCTTCTTCACAAGGGTTCTTACTTCAAAGCCAAACATGCAAGCTAACCTACCAACGTGAACATCAGGAGAGAGATCAACAATATCTTCACGAAGCCCATTATCCGGCCATTCGCCATAAATACCATCATCATCAGTATCCCAACTAGAAAAGTTACCCTCGGAGTCATAGATGTCAGCATAGTAAAGATCGCTTGCAAACTGTAATTCTTCATAGAGGCCTCCAGCATCTGTCTCAAGGTTGGTATACCTTATTGGCATCTTTCTAAAGTTTCCGACAAGCATTACATATGTCACTCCCCAATTTTCAACGGCATCCTTAATAAAATACTTTATTTTTTCTGGATTATCCTTACCATTAACTGGAAAATAAACACTATTATAGATATCTTTAAGCGTCACGAGTTTAGTTTTTATGTCATGACTCTCCTTATGATCAACAAGACGGTTAAGAAATGGCTTATACCAGTCATACGTAATGATCATCAGATCATATTCGTCAGCAAACACAAGTGGTTCAAGGGGTTCTTCATAAGATATTTCCAATTTGATGAAACTTACAAATTGTAAGTTATCTTTAATCGGATTATATTTTACAGGATTCATCTGTATGGTTAAAAATGTTGTATGTTCATTATTTCTGTTTAATCCACCTGCAAGCTTGTACAAATACCAACTTTCTGGAAATAATGCATTACTATTATAGATATTCTCATTTTTTTCTATTTGTATTGTATCTTTTTTATTATTCCATGGGAGTGGTTTTGACGCAGGAATAACCTTTTTTGAGATATGAATCTCTTCCACTTCAGAATATGTACATCTTATTTCTTTGATTCGAGTACCAAGTGGTAATTCAATTGTTTTTAAGTAAATAGGTAAAATAGGTTCTCCAGCATTCATAATAAATGAATTTGTTTCTTTAAGATGAATATTTAAAAATTCGTTGTTATCTTTTATCTCTGGTGTTGAAAATCGTTGAAAAACTTCGATTGTATTAGCATTTGATTTTTCTATCTGCTCGTAGTCGGATGTAATATAAACTGCATTAATACTACTAGATAATAGTATCAATTGTACGAGTATAATTGCAATTATCAAAATTTTTCCTTTTTTCATATTTTATTCCCCTTATCATATTAATAACAGATAGTTGTTATAAAAATTTTTTGATTATTACGAACTTATTCAAGAAGAGGAGAAAAGTTTATTAACATCTAATTGAGTTCAATTATGAAAATATGGGAGAAGAAATAGAAGAATCGGAAGAAGAAACAAGTCGTATGTTTTTAGATCGAAAAGAACCAATGACATTGGATGAAGAGTTGGCTTTCTTTATGCATAGATTCAACTCAGATATAGAAACCATTGAATGTATGCCTGCTTTTGAAGAACACCTGAAAGAGTTATTCCCTGAGCGGAAAAAAGAATAGCTCATAATCTAAGTTTGCATAATTTCTATCTTTTTACGGACTATATAAAAAAGAGATTGTTGAATAAAGGTGTAAAACCAACAAACCCACAACAATGATATATCCAATATAACTCATAAAACCGTGCTACTCATTAAATGCAACTAATATGTCAAATAGTAAAGCTTATAAAACAATAATTAATTAAAAAGCTCGAATAATTTGTTACAAAATTGTCATATTCATCTGAGTTAAATTAACCAAAATACATATAAAACTTTACTAGATTCGGAGAAGCGGAGGGTTTTATGGAAAATATCAGTAGGCTATATTCAGATAGAGCAGGAAAAATGAGAAAATCAGAGATACGTGAGCTTTTAAAAGTAACACAGGATCCTGAGATAATTTCCTTTGCCGGTGGTTTACCAAATCCACAATCTTTTCCAATACAAGATTTACAAGGTGTTGTACAAACTGTTTTAGACCATCATGGAAAAACTGCACTTCAATATGGAACTACTCAAGGATTAGATGAATTAAGAGAAAATATCGCAGAACGATCTCGTAAGGATGGAATGGATGTGACAGCGGATAATATTATAATCACAAGTGGTTCACAACAGGCATTAGATACTGTTGGTAAGATATTTCTAAATCCTGGAGACATTCCATTGGTTGGATTGCCAACCTATCTTGGTGGCATCAACGCGTTTCGAAGCTATGAAGCCAATTTGATAGGTATACCACTTGATAAAGATGGTATGATAATAGATGCTCTAGAAGAAAAAATAAAAGAACTTCTAAAAGAAAAATTTACTCCAAAGTTTATTTACTCAGTTCCAACATTTCAGAACCCTGCTAGCGTTGTTATGCCAGAGTCGCGTAGAAAAAAACTTATTGATGTTGCAAATGAATATGATCTCGTAATAGTAGAAGACGACCCATATAGCAAACTTCGTTTTGATATACCCCATATAAAACCTATAAAGGCTTTTGACGATGAAGGTCGAGTAATATATATGTCAACTTTTTCAAAGATTCTATCTCCTGGATTCCGACTAGCATGGGCTATTGCATCTGAAAAGCTTACAAGAAAAATGATTATCTGTAAACAGGCCTTAGATCTTTGTACAAATACCTTTACTCAGTTTATTGCCAATGAATTTATTAAAAGTGGTTCTCTTGATTTGCATATAATGAAGATCTGTGAGATGTACAAACCAAAACGAGATATTATGATGAACGCCATGGAGAAATATTTCCCAGATGACCACATATGCAATAAACCAAAAGGTGGTATGTTTGCCTGGGTTACACTTCCTGAAGGGATTGATACTGAAATACTATTTCTAGATGCTTTGAAAGAAAAAGTTGCATATGTTCATGGAAAAGCATTTTGCGTTGATGGAAGTGGCGGCAGATCCATGAGGTTGAATTTTTCATACGCTAGTAATGAACAGATCGAAGAGGGGATGAAACGATTAGGTGCAGTAATCGACAAAAAATTGAAAGTTCTATGCCAGTAGATAAGAAAGTTGTTGTACTAGTCATCGTAGTATTGTTAAGTTCCTTTTCGGGATGCACACTCTTTAATAAAACCGAATTTTCGTTGATTTCTTTAGTTATAGATGATGATGGTGGATTCGTAGGTATGTCAATTAGTTTTAATACGTCTGATAAAACGACACTAAAGCTGTTTGGTCCTGATGGAGATGTTCTTTTTTTAGATGATTATTATAAGGGGATTCACAACGTAATGGCTTATCTCGATGAATATAGAAAAACTCCATCTTCTGGCAGGTATGATCTAAAATGCTATGACGAAAATGGAAATTTAATTTTTGAAAACGAGCTTTTTTTTGAAGGTCAGAATCTCTCTATTATTGAGGTTAACGAAAATTGGTGGTTAGAAGATAGCAAATATTCGCTCGTTGGACTGAACATAACCATAATGAATTACGGTGATTTACCTGGATACCCATATATTGCAGATGTCCAAATTGATAACAAAAAATCATCTGGGCTTATCTTACCAACAGTAATTTTGCCACATCAAAGCAGAAATGTATATTGTTTTGTTTATATTAATGATATATTATCAAAAAAAAGCCTAATGAAGATATCATTGAAAAACAATGAAGAAGACATAATTGCAAATACTTCGCATACCATTTTTTTATCTGAAAATATATCTGAATTAAAGTATAACTGGTGGTATTTAGGAAATAATAATCTTGTTCTAC
The DNA here is from genome assembly GCA_030619765.1 of Thermoplasmatota archaeon. GTDB lineage: Archaea > Thermoplasmatota > E2 > DHVEG-1 > DHVEG-1 > JAGLML01. The sequence goes on along the minus strand of JAUXAU010000031.1, from coordinate 16,113 downwards.
CAGATATTGAATTTTTATACGAATACTATAGCAATTTAGAACGTCTCGTTTTAGAGGATTATGCTGCGTACGTGTTTGATATGTACGACGATCAATATATGGATTTGGTTGTCAAAAGATTGTTATCTCTTACTGACGCATCAGGAAAAGTGGGTAAAATCAATTTTGTAGCATCTTTTATCCAAAATCTAGATTATGCTGAGGACGACCCCGATGACCCCACATGTGAATATCCACGTTATCCTGTAGAGATGTTAAAAGACTCACAAGGAGATTGTGAAGATAAAGCGATGCTTGCTGTATCTATTCTTGATAGCATGGGGTTTAACGTTTCACTCTTAAAATTACCGAATCATGTGGCAGTTGGCGTCCATTTGGACGAAAGTGAAACAATTTTTGACTATTATATAGAAGAATATTACTTTCTAGAAACGACTAGTATCGGGTGGATTTTGGGAAAAGTCCCTCCAGAGTATAAAAATCTGTCAAATGTAACGATCTATCCGATATCGATACGACCTCTCCTTATCCATAGCTGGAAGAATGCAACCCGTTTTAGCGGTAGCGATGAATCAGATTATGTCAAGCTAAAAATTATAGTAGAAAATCTTGGGAGAGAATCTGCCAGTAATTTCAAGATTTTAGGTGCGTTTTATAGCCAAAATAGTATTTTCAATCAAGAAGAGACATTAGTACCCTCTTTGGCTACAGGAAATAAGAAAATAGTCGATTTAAAGGTAAATGTACCTCAGGGAATTTCTACAACACTCAAAACCCAGATTCATCTGAACAACAAAATTGTTAATGAAAAAGAATCTAACTCAAGTTTTCCTTGATCATTTCTTTTTAAAATCAAATGATGCTTATCAACCAGGTGAAGTGAGATAAAAAAGTTTATAACCAGTTTTTCATAAGTTATTATTTGCTGGGTGTAGGTGGACGGTTGACGGCGATTTATTTCGCTGAGGAAAGTCCTCTCTCACTCTGAATCAGGATACCGTGCAAGCGGTTAAGGCGGGAGTCTTAGCAGAGGCGCAGAAACGACACAGCTCTTGGAATATGCTATGATTCATTTGATGATGAGTTCTCCTTGGGATTTGGTGAAACGGCCAATCTGCTCCTGGAGCAAGCCCAAATATCGGGATCAGTTATTCAGACTGCTCGAAGGTGGGGCGCATAGACGAATACCGTTAGAACAGAAAGAGGCTTACGGCCTAGACCCAGCACCTAATTATTCTTACCCCATTATATAGAAGAAAAGAGAAAGAAAAAAGAAAGTAAATCTTTACTCCTTAGATACTATCTAAATATCATATGGTTCTTTTGCAGGATGCCAATCAAAGGCAAACCATGGAATCAGAAAATATAGTATTCTAATCCATAAAACTTTCATTCCCAGTATTATCTTTGGACCAACACCACTCCAAGTATCCCAATAATTACCTATCCATCTACTTTTCTTATAACCCTCAATAAATCGTTCTCCAAACGTTCCTACAAACCAAAATCCAATTTGGCTATAATTCTTAAAATTATTCTTTGTAATAATACTTCCCCAGCCTGCATTTTGAATCCCGACAGCACAATTTTCAATATCATTACCATATACAATATTATTTTCACCTCCAAATTGTATTCCAATTTTACATCGTTTAATTCTATTTCCTGAAAAATTTCGCAGATTTCTCCCGGCTAAAATACCTATTTCACGACAATCTGTTACGATATTTCCTGTAATGGTACAACTCTGTGAATGAATTTCGATTCCATCATCATTACAATGGCTTATGTGATTATTAATAATTGTAATATTTTCACCATAAGGCTCATACATATAAATCCCTGCATGTGGTGAATTACTGATATTACAATCTGATATTGTAATATTTCTTGGTTCAAATGGATAATAATCGATATTTATGTAAATACCACAAGCAAATTTAGGTTTAGGCCATGGATTTTCAATTTTAAAATTCGAGACAATTACATAGCATGCTTCAACTTGAATGACTGATTCTGTTCCATTCCCTTTAATAAAAGGCTTTCCGCTATCATTGCCTTCCCCAAGTTCATGAGCTATACCTAGAAGTGTAATGTTATCTTTTACAATTCGGATTCCTTCTTCAGGATAAGTCCCACTATACACCTCGATAGTATCTCCAGGACTCGAATAATTCACCGCTTCCTTTATTGATGTAAAGTCTGCATCTCCAGGTTCATCATCAACCGTTATGATATTCTTACCATTAGTTAGTCTCTTACTATTAGTTAGTTCAGATGTTGCAGATGGAATGATGCAGGTTCCTATGAAGAGAAGTATAACAGCTACTGCCAAACCCTTCTGAATCATTACCTTTCCCCATATTCTCATGTAGGCGATGGTATTTATAAGTTTCTTCAAGGGCTGTTGTATTAATAATGGTGGAATGTTCTTCTGTCTTATAAAATTCTAAAAATCTTTGTTTTTCTCCTGTTGCAAAGAGGCTTACGGCCTACACCCAGCATTTTAACAGCTAGCCGCATTCATTTTTCAAAGAAGTTTTATATCAAGATCTTGCAATATTATATGAAAACATGCAAAATTTACTATTCTAAAATGAGATTCTAGGATTAAAAAAACGAAAATATTTCAACAAATAGAAAATATATTTTATGAAGGTTAAGCATAATAAAAACCTTTTTTACTTTAACAGTCATATCTAATGTTTTACTGTTTTTTCGTTAACCATTTCCATAAAGGAATATATTTTATTCCATTTTTATCTGTTTGTTCTAATTCCTTTGTAAGTATTACAATTTTTGCATTCTTGTATTTTTCTTTGAATTCTAACAAACCTTCTTTTTCTCTTTTAGATATATCATCGGTGTAGGTTACATTCATTGCAGTTAAGTTGCTTTCTTCTCTAATTATAAAATCTACTTCTCTTTTTTCCCTCCAGAAGTAAACTTCTTTACCTCTTCTTTTTAATTCTATTAAAACAAGGTTTTCTGCTAGTTTTCCTAAGTCATCTGAAAACTTAAATGAAACGGCATTTCTAATGCCCGTATCTATAGAATAACATTTCATGTCTTTTTTAATTGTTGATTTAATTTTCCATGAAAAAAATGGGACAACAAAGAAAAGAAATACTTCCTCAAAGTATGGAACATATTTTTTAACAGTGTCATAATGTAAATTTAATGCTCTGGCTACACTGTTATAAGAATAAAGAGCGCCTATATTCGTCATTAAATAATAACCAATTTTTTTTACTATGTCTAAATCCGCGTCAAAACGTGAAACAATATCTCTTGAAAGTATGTCATTGTAAAGATCAACAAGTATCGTTTTAGAAGTTAGACGATCTGTACCAATTGTTTCAGGAAACCCACCGTTTTTCAAATAGATTTCAAGATAATGTATCACTTTTTCCCTGTTTGAAATATCTGCTGGTTTCTCAATTCTTTGTTGTATTAGATACTCTTTAAAAGAAAAAGGTGTAAGAATTTTTGTAATATGTCTACCAGTAAGCGTTTTTCCAACATCTCTTGAGATCAAAGAAGCAGAAGAGCCTGAAACAAATATCTGCCTGAATTTTTTTCTATCATAATAAACCCTTATTATTCTCTCCCATTCTTTAACATTCTGAATTTCATCTAAAAACACATGGGAAATATCTGGATTAATATGTAAAGAAGTTTTTATGGCCTCTTCAAGGTCTATCAATTCAGGATCATCAAAATTTAAATATAGTATATTTTTAGGTTTAATATTTTGTTCCATCAATTTGGATATTATTTGGTACAATAAAACAGTCTTTCCGCATCTTCTAACTCCAATTATATCTTTAATATGTGGAATTTTAAGTTCCATTAGCATCTGTGATAATGTTATTCGTTCTGTGCCAATGAATTTTTTTATTTCTTGTGGATTTTCCCACCAGACATTCCATCTTTGTATAGATTCTTTCATACGTATGATAAATATGAATCTATTTATAAATGTTTCTATGGACATGTAATATAACTTATAATTTTATTACACAAACATGTAATTTAAAATTCGGCTTTATTCACATTGATTTCATTACAGAAAATATCAGATATTTTAGCCTTGTCTAAATTAGATGAGGTTAATATTTTAAAATTGCTTTATACGTGTTATCATTACATATAATTATATAATATTAAAAGTAACATAAGAGCATTTGTCATGTTAAACATTCATAAAATATATTTTTCAATATTTATTAGAAAATCAGGAATCTAACAAAAGATTTTAATTGTTCTTATTATAACTATATCTCTATGCCAGACATTGTAATCATAAACATTGACAAAAATAATATTTCTGAATATCCACCTAAATGCTTTCTAAATCCAAAAAATGAAGGGTATCAAATAAAGCTTGATTGGTTAAAAAAGCGTTTTTCCGAAGGTCTGAAAATTAAACAATTATATCCAGAAAAAGAGAAAAAATGTATTGGTTTTATCGAATACATACCAGGAGAGTATACGTGGAGAGCTATTGATGCAAAGGGGTATATGTTTATTCATTGTCTCTGGATTTCTCCAAACAAGTACAAACAAAAAGGGTATGGTTCACTTTTAATTAAAGAATGCATTAAAGACGCAAAGAAAGAAGGAAAATATGGTGTTGCTGTGGTTGCAAGTGAAGGCCCATTCATGGCAGGCAAAGATCTTTTTTTAAAAAATGAATTCAAGTCTGTGGCTAAAGTCAAACCTTCATTTGAATTGATGATTAAAATCTTAAAAAAAGGCCCTTTGCCAAAATTAAAGGATTGGGAAAAGCAACTTGGCAAATATAAAGGACTGAATATTATCTATGCAAATCAATGTCCTTGGGTTGCCAGATCCATTAAAGATCTAGACGAGATCGCAAAGAAAAAAGGGGTGAAACTAAAAGTAACTGAATTAAAAAGCGCAAAGCAAGCACAAAACGCTCCCTCAATATACTCTACATTTAACTTAGTATATAATGGAAAACTCCTCATAGACCATTATATTTCCAACAAAAGATTTCTTAATATTATCAATAAAGAGATAAAATAAATAATTTTTACAGATCCAATGAAAATATATTTTATGGCGGTAAATTAGATGTTCGAGTCCTGTTGATAACCTTTAATTTTCATAAAACATTTTGTTAGAAATATTTATATTTGAGGACATATTATAAATAATGGGGATTTGTAAATATGAAGAATAAATTAAATGCAATCTTGTTTGTGTTATGTCTAGCTTTGGTTAGTGTTGGGATGGCAGGCGCGTATGAATATACAATTTTCTTTGATGAGAGGAATCATATTCCTAGAATGGTAGACTTTAGTAATGATTATGGTATTCAGTGGGAGAAGAGTTATGGTTCCAATCCATGGAATAATGCTAGGTATGAGGGCCCCCAACCCATTGGGGATTGTGATAATGACGGTGACAATGAGTTACTCATTGGTGGACGAGATGCCGTTTTGAGAGTTATGGAATGGAATGAAGAGAAGCAAACATATGAAGAGACTCATTTGTTGCATTGCCCTTTTTATCCTTTTCGACGACTTGATGCTGATGGTTTTGCTATTGGTGATTTAACAGGTGATGGGAAAAATGAGATTGCTGTTTCTTGGTACGTTACCGTTCATAAATGGATTAGAGGAAGATATAGAATTATTGGGTGGAATCCTTGGATAGAATGGAGTGGTGGTGGTAGTCCAGATTGTTATATCGGTGATTGTGATAATGATGGAAAGAATGAATTAGTTATGAGCTGTCGGGATTGGTCAAGGTCTATTCCCGAAATTGTTGTCTTTAAATGGAATGGATGGCGAATTGTAAAAGTTGCAGAGTGGGATGATCCTGGCATAAACGGTGAAGTTTTCATGGCAGGACTGGGAGATACCGATGGAGATGGAGAAAACGAAATCGTTCTTGGTTCTGGTGATAAAGTTGTTGTTCTTAATTGGAATAAGGAGAGTAAGGAGTTTGAACCAACCATTGTAAGTGATGATCCAGCTTCAGGTTGGGAAAATCATCCGTTTGCCTGCATCGTCAAAGATAGTGATATGGATGGAAAAAATGAGATTCATGTTGGATACTGGGCCCCTAAGATCACGATTTTTGAATGGAACGGCACTGGATATGAAATTAAATTTGAAAAAGAATGGCTTGGTGAAGAAGGGTTAATTGAAGGCCTTGATGTTGGTGATGTTGATGATGATGGCATAGCAGAGGTATGTGCAGGAACAGATGTGATACATATATTGCAATGGAATGGTTCCACGTATGTTGAAGAGGCAGTTATTGATGAAACATTTGGGTTATTGGCTGTTGTCTGTATTGGGGATTGTGATAACGACGGGAAAAATGAAATTCATGCTGGCTCGGTTGGGGTAAATCCTGGTCAAGATTTTATGTCTTGGGTTTTCAAGTACGGTTGGGAATCTAAGTAATTGGATATTCAACTCTACCGCTGCAGTTTTTTTAATCCATTTTTATCTTCCTCAAAAATCATGATTGGTTTTTTACTTGGCAGAAACTATTTACTTTAAAACTGGTTTTTGTTAGTGGGAGTTGAGGTATACGCCTAAAACTGTCATTAAAAAGGATGGAAGAAAGGAACCTTTCGTAAAAGAAAAAATTGTGGTTAGTGCTGTAAAAACTGGTGCACCGGTAAAGGTGGCACGTGGTATTGCTGATAAGATTGAGAAACACCCTAAAGATGAGCTTAAGACCAGTGAGATCAAAAAAAGCGTCTTGGATGAACTAACATTACATAATCCTGATTTGCCTAGACGCTGGCTCAGTTACGATAAAAGTGTCAAAAGGTTGTATAAACATATGTATTGATAAGTTAAAGAAAGAGAAATAGACTATTCTGATCCGAGGCGCTTCAAACGGTTGCCCATAGCGTCATATGTAGCATATTTGTAGAGTTCGCCGAGGGTGGGATAGTTAAAACAGGTGTCAATAAACAGATTGCTGCCTGCGTTCATTATCAGGGCACTGACGCCAATGTGGATCAATTCGGAGGCGATCTCACCAATGACATGAATGCCCAGCAGTTTCATGGGGCGACTGAGGTCGTTATTGAACTCAAAGATTAATTTCAAAAAACCATCGCAGTCACCGATGATCATGCCTCGGGCATTCTGGTTGTAGGTAGCCTTGCCCACCACATAATCGATCTTTTCCTCCCGGCATTCTTCCTCGGTTTTGCCCGCCATAGAGCACTCGGGGATTGTGTAAATACCAAGTGGCAAAATAGGTGCCACGTGCTCCTTGTAGGGTTCTAGGTTAAAGGCTTTGATCATGGCGAAGCGAGCCTGTTCCATGGAAGTCGAGGCTAGGGCAGGCCTGCCAATGACATCTCCGGCGGCATAGATGCCCGGCACAGGTTTTTTTGTCTCTGGATGTATAACCTGGTAGTTTTGATCTACCGCCAATAAGCCATATTTGCCAGGTGTGATCCCAGCGACCCCGAGATTCAGTTCCCCGGTGTTGCTAGTTCGCCCCGTCGCGAGCATTACCGTCTCGTACTTGCTAACTTTCCCAGAGCTCAGTTTAATTTCTAGTCCGTTAGCCTTCACAGTACAAGATTCCACGCTCTCAGGTTTCAGCAGTTTAATTCCCATCTTTGACATGCTGTTCTCGAGTGCAAATGAGATATCGCGATCTAGGAAAGGTAGCAGAATCTCCTTGTTGTGAACTAAGGACACATCTACACCCAATGCAGCGAAGGTACAGGCATATTCACAGCCGATGACACCACCACCCACAACTACCATATTCTTTGGCATTGGACTTTTGATCTGTAGGATAGAATCCGAGTCGTAGATACACGGGTCTTTAGGGATGTTGTCGGGGCGGCGTGGATTCGAACCCGTTGCAATCAAGATAATATCGCCCCTAAGGAACTCAGGTGCTTTGCCGCGGGCCTCGACCTTGATTGTTCGCTTATCTACAAACGAACCCATGCCCTTGAAGACGTCCACGTTATGGAGAAGCATGTTATTCATGACTCGGGTACGCTCAGCATTTTTCACTACGCGCTCATGATGGAGAAAGTCCCGGGCCGTGGCCCGACGTTTGAGTGAAAGATCCACGCCGTGGAGACGACGTGCACGTATCCCTGAGAGTGTTAATGACGTTTCTCGCAGGGTTTTGCTTGGGATCGTAGTGCCAGCTGCAGCACCGCCTAAATAGAGGTCCCGTTCCACCATAGCTACATTCTTACCAAAATAGGCAGTCTGTGCGGCGCCTTTCTCACCTGCTGGGCCCGAGCCAAGAACCACCAGATCATATTTGTGTAACGGTTCTCTCTTAGCTATACATACTCCCCCTAAACAATAATCTTCTCACCCTCGCAGGCAATACCGATATTAAGTTTTAATTCCTTAGATACTTCCTTTACTTCTTTCTTGATTTCTTCTTCAAGTTTCGGGCTTAAATGAAATAAGATGACCTGTGGATAACATCCTTTGATTCGATGAAAATCTATCAACTCCTTTTTTAACATTTTAGGACATAGGTGTGCTGAATTAATTGCTCTATTTTCTAATCTATTGGGAAACGTTACTTCCACGATAATAAGCTGAGGTGATATGTGTTCCCAAAGAGCTGAAAGACCTGGACCGGTATCACCAGAGTAGAAAACCTTCTTTCCATCTTTGGAAGTGAGTTCAAAGCCTACCGCGTTAATAGTATGCCTTACCGGTAGAGGTAAAACCTGATAACCTTCAATATCTACTGGAACAAAGGGTTCTAAAGCCACAAACTTGAGTGATGGTTTTTCTAAGAAAAAGGGAATCTTTTTTGTGAATTTGGGATAAATTACACCATCTATAAGATGAGAGGAAAGGATTTTAAGCGTCTGGGGTGTGGCAAAAATCTCAGTAGTTTGATCGGGATTATTGAAGGCAAAAGCCGGAACCCCTCTAATATGATCGTAATGTCCATGAGATAGCAAGATTGCCTTTATCTTTTCTTGCTCTGAAAAAGAAAGTTCCGAAGCGAGGCTCCCTGCATCCACAGCTAAGACTTCATCAATTATAATGGAGATCAGCCTTGTGTCTCTTGATTCCGCGTTATGTGCACCTAAAAACTTTACTATCAGTTAATCAACTCCAATACATTGTATGGCAACACAGTTTTCTTAAAAACCTTTATGCTTATAACTCCTGCTTTTTGACTTTCTGGTGTTAGTAATAAATCCGTTATTGGGGCTTAGCTGCGGCGCAGTTTTCTAGAGAGTCCCTTTGCCATGTTCTGCATCACTACCTTGCCAAGATGACTATTTTTGTTCATCAGATTTTCTAGTTCAAACCGATCTATCACAACGAGCTTAGAATCTACATCTGTTACTAAATCAGCGACTCTAGGCAAATCCTCAATGATTGACATCTCGCCAAAAATCTCTCCCTGACCAATTGTGCCGATTTTAGATCTTTTTTTTCCAGTTCTCTTGGCGAAAACTGAAGCTTTGCCCTCTGCAAGAACAAAAATTTCGCTCCCACACTCACCTTCACTGCATATAGTCTTACCTGCAGGATAGGAGACCATCTTACAGATCTGAGCCAGTTGTGATAACTCCCCATCGGAAAGACCCTGGAAAATGTCGGATTGTCGCGTTATTTTGGTGATTTCTAGACCAATTTTCTTACATTCCAAGTCCTTCATTACCAGTTTAAACATATCTTTGGCCATTGGGGTAAGCTTTATGTCTCTCACGTCAGGAGGTATAAGCAACTTAGCCATTCGGACCACATCAAGTCGTTCCACTCCCCGGAATACCATTGAGGGGCAATAGGCCACCGGAACAAATCCTAACCTATCTAAGGTCTTTTGCATTTGAGGAGAATATGCGCTTACATCCATTTCAATATACTGAGCCCTATATTTCTGCGGGGCCAACTTGACCAGTGTTGATAACAAGAACCCTTTCACTTCATCGTCGAACTCAATAAGTTCGAGTACCTTAACCTTCTTATCAATATCGTCCACGGTGAAGCCAATCGCGCCCAAGGTTACACCCTTATCTTTGGCTACCAAATAGTGTGCCTGATTCGTGGCAATTTTAAAGAATCCATAACTTAAACTCAGATTGCCGAATACCTCAGGATTCTTGATCCGTCCTCGTTCAATACGGAGAAGAGGTGAAACCCCAGCGGATTGGAGTTCCTTAGTATTAAAAGACTTCTCTGTTGGATAACCATCTATTTCGTCTTCAACTATGAGATCCACGGGTAAGCCAAGATTTTGCATGCTTTTAGCTGCCATGGGGTAGATACTAGCAATAACTCGAGGATTGTTCCTTCTCAAAGAGAGAGCAGGTTCGAAGAGTTTGGTGACAAAAACCACGCTCTCCCGGGCTGTCGCAAGTTGATACTTATTTGGTTCAAACCCTGTTGGGAAAAATCCACACCGCTCAGAGATCTTTTGGGCCCCTGGGTGAACAACCCTACACTCAGCAAAGCCAAATTGGACCATTTCTGAGATTGATTCCATTAAACTAGTTAAGATTTCAGTGCCGGTACCCTTTCGACCGTATTTTGGGTCCACTACTAGACGTCCAAACTCACCTATCAAATCAGAGAATCCGCCCGCCGTCAGATAAACTGAACCCGTACCAATTATCCGGTTTTTCTCCTTAGCAACCATAAATAAGTTATCATCAGAATAGATACTTTTAGTAAGCCATTTGGTATCGTAAAATTTCTTGAATGGATAACCGAGACCATAGATTTTTACAAAAAGATTCATAATTTGTTGCGCATCATTTTCGTCAGCTTGTGTAATTTCCATGCTGTGACCTCCCTTTCCACTATCCAGAAGCGTATATAATCCAAAAATAATTACCTCTTTTATAATTTTCTCTATTTTAATGGAAAAAATGTTCTTAAAGCCCTATTTTCTTTACGTTACATCAACATTTAATCCACATTTGATTATGTAGGGACCAAGGTCTATATGTTTTAAATACGTGAAACTGAAGACTCTGTTTCCGTGCGTAAATAAAGAAGTATAGAGAAAGATTTATTCTAGATACTCTAAATCCACAAGCAATTCAAGTTTCCTTGGTGGAGCTTCAAGTCCTCTTTTTGAAAAAAAAGTGATTGGTTCTTCTCTAATCTTTTTGGTAAATTTAAGAAATGATTTAAACTCCTTAAATTTCAAGAGAGCAGCATAGTTCCATTCACTTGATGGTTTTAATATATCCATCAGCTCCACATTATCAACTTTTTTTGATGCTTGCATCATAGTTTTTTTTGCTTCCTCAAACTCTTCTTTGCTACCACTAAAATTAAAATAGACTATTGCGTACATTTTATCGTGTTTGCATCTTTTTTACATTTAAAAATATTTCCTAATTAGAGGCGTGTAGAAATTCTTTTTGTGTGGCTCTCATTCACCACCTCGGAGAGGTGGTATTGTGATGGAAGAATGCAGCTACCCATGGTGAAAACACATACGTAATCAGACCTCTGGTAATGCGTACTCTCAGAAGAAGTAACATCAGAAGAAAATCTATCTAGACTAGTCAATCTTATTATCATCCTGGAACTGGATCAAGACATACAAAGAAAGAGCTAATAATTCCTCCCCAAATCTTTTTATATAAAAATATAATTGTATGGAGGGGATATTTTGGCAAAAAAAATTGACAATAAAGAAATCAAGTCTAATAAAAAGGCAAAATCAAAATCCATGAGAAAAATATTTCTCTTGATAATCCCCGTAATAATTATTGTTTGCATCATCGGATTTATGTGGTTCACACAAACCACTGATGTGGTCAACGCCCAACTTATTGTTGAATCTGGCACTGTCCAGGTAAAACACGCAGGAGGATCATGGACCTCTGCCCAAAATAGCATGCTTCTCCACCAGTCTGATTCAGTGAAGACAGGAGACAATACATCTGCGTCAATAATCCTTTTCGAGAGCAGTATAATTAGGCTCGACAGCAATACAGAGGTGACAATCCAAGAACTCATCCAACAGGAGGAAGAAACCAGTGTTGAGATAAAACAGGATTATGGAAGGACATGGAACACAATTTCCAAGATGAGTGGTATAGACAACTACGAGGTCCATACCCCCACAACAGTTGCAAGTGTTCGCGGGACATCTTTTGATGTATATATCCTTGCAGATGGCAATATAATTATAAGTGTAGGCAATGGGACTGTTAATGTTACAACCTATGAAAACGGTCAGATTATGTCTTCGATTGAGGTCCCTGAGAATTTATCTGTATCAGTCGATCCTGATAATCTTAACGAAACTCCTGAACCCCAACCCTATGTAAAGGACGAATGGATACTTGGGAATCAACAAAAAGATGATGAATTCAAGGGGAGCCTGAAGGAAGAGCTGTATAAAAGAATTGAACCATTTTTACCCGAATTAAAAGAGCAGTATGGCTTAACTGACCAAGAATTGGAGGCTCTCATAGACGGTTACGTCATGGGATACTTCGACCTACCATCTGATTCACCAGAGTGGGCTAGAAAATTATTTGAATTGACCTGAGCCAGTGGTTTATAATGCCCGGTATACTTAAAAACAAACTCACAAAGACACTACTTATCTCACTATTTATCTCAGCCATAGTCACCATGCTTATGACTGCAGGCTTCTTAGATACATGGGAATCCAAGATCTCGGATGCCTTTTATGCTCCTGGTAATACACTTGATGAGATAGTGATAGTAGCCATAGATGACGAGAGCCTCCGGGAACTTGGTAGGTGGCCCTGGCCCAGGGACCACTTTGCTAGGGTTATAGAGTACCTAAACCAGAGCTCAGTAATCGGGATAGATATTTCCTTTTTTGAGCCTGCCGAAGGAGATTCTGAGCTAGCCGATTCTCTCAAGACAGGCAACGTTGTCTTGGCCATGGAGTACACATCCTTTTCCCACAAAAATGGTGAACTGTATGGGGAGAGCCTGCTCAAACCAACCACTACCCTGGGCACCCTAGGTGTGGATTTCGAGACAGGCTTTGTCAACCTTTACACAGACTCAGATGGTGTGACAAGATCCTTTAGCCCTTACATATCCGGCATCGAAGACTACGACCACATTTCTATGGTTGTTGTTGGTGAATACCTTGGAATCACTCCCGACTTGGGAAGCTCCAGAATGCTGATAAACTTCTTTGCTCCTCCAGGGGGTTACGAATACATATCATTTTCTGATGTCTACAACAATAATACAGACCCTTCCTACTTCAAGGATAAGATAGTTCTCATCGGTGCCACTGCAGCAGATCTCCATGACGATGTCATAACTCCTATATCCAACCAAGCTATGCCTGGTGTTGAGGTCAATGCCAATCTTGTACAGTCCATACTCACGAGGGACTTCCTGTATTATCAGGATGATTTCTCTGCTATAGGAGTTATATTCCTGTTTACCCTGCTCGCAGGCTTTATACTCTTCAGATTTAGGATACATATAGCTACTATCCTTTTGGCAGTGCTTGCCATAGTCTACATCTTCTTTTCCATCTATACATTTGATTCTGGAATCATCATGAATATGCTCTACCCTCTACTTTCCATAACATTGGTCTACATCACTCTCGTTGTGATATACTATCTAACAGAGGAGAAGAGCAGGAAGTGGATAACCTCGATCTTTGGAAAGTATGTTTCACCTGTGGTGATAGACAACCTCATAAAGAACCCTGATAGGATAAACCTGGGAGGGGAGAAGAAGAACATAACCATTTTCTTCTCTGACATAAGAGGATTCACCTCTATATCAGAGAGACTCGACCCTGAGGAGCTTGTCCGCCTCCTAAACGAGTACCTAACCGAGATGACCTCGATAATAATAAAGGACCAGGGGCTTGTTGACAAGTACATGGGTGACGCTATCATGGCCTTCTGGGGAGCACCTCTTGAACAGCCCAATCACACTGAGTTGGCATGCTCAAGCAGTCTGGAGATGATGGATAAGCTCAAAGAGCTCCAGAATAAGTGGAAAAAAGAGGGCATACCATCTTTTGATATTGGAATAGGTCTAAACAGTGGTGATGCTATTGTGGGCAACATGGGCTCCTTAAAAAGATTTGACTACACTGCAATTGGTGACAATGTCAACCTTGCCTCCCGTATGGAAGGCCTTAATAAGCTCTATGGTACTAATATAATAATAACCGAAAACACCCATAAGGTTGTCCAAGATAAATTCGAGACTAGGAAGCTTGATGCTGTCAAAGTAATGGGGAAGAAGAAACCAATCCTTATCTATGAACTCCTCTCCCAAAAGGACAGATTCAGCAAGAAGCAACGCGATTTTGTCAGGCTCTATGAGGCTGGTCTTGAACTCTACTTTAAAAAGAAGTGGAAACCAGCTATCAAATCCTTCCAGGAAGCCCTTAAGCTCATGGAGGATAATGCCTCCCATGTGTTTATAGCCCGCTGTCAGGAATTCTTAAAGAATCCGCCCTCTCAAGATTGGGACGGCGTCTGGGAGATGGAGACCAAATAATTCAGCGATCTTCAAAGGATGTTTATCTTCTCTTTTTTCTCAGGATGACCAATACTAGTGCTATCATTGCCAATAAAGATATTGTCTCAAATCCAGGTATCTTCTCCATTTCATATATATTCAGATATTTCTGATATACATAATCATAATACGTTGATAATTCTGTTTCTAGATTATAGACATAATCCCACTTGCCGTCTCCATCACCGTCTATTAGATAAGTACTGTTTTCCTGTCCAAGATCTGTCTGATTCCCCGTTGCATCATTATAAAATACATCCCAAGTATTGTTACTGTCAAGATCTATTAGTTCTCCTTTAATTTTATCATCGATTAGATGTACATCTATTAAAATTGTATAAGTTGTTATCGCTGAGATAGCGTCGTTTATATCCTCTGCATATATAGTTATGAGGTATTCACCATAGGTTGACCAACTATGGTTTTGTGTAGCTGTTGTACCATTTGTAAAATATTCTGTGGTTGTATTGGTGTCGTCACCCCAGTCAAAAACATACCTGATTGTATCGTTATCTAGATCTATTGAAACTACATCATAATCTAGTGGTGTTTGTTTATGTCCAAATGTTGGACCATCCAAGGTGGGTTGTGTAGGCGGATTGTTTGGTGTGGTAATATAAACCGTGGCTGTATCAGTATCTGTAGTTCCTTCGTCATCGGTTACCCTTAGCGTAATTGTATATTCTCCTTTTACTTCATAGGTGTGGTTTGGATTTGCCCCTAGATCCTCATGCCATGTATCTTCATCGAAAAACTTCCAATCATACCGGACAATAGACTCACCATTTTCATCGTTATCTTCACTATTTGTCCCATCGAACTCGATTTCTTCATCTACAAATCCATAGTATGGTCCATCAGCATCAGCAGTTGGATCTTTTGTTGCTGGTGGTGATGGCGGACTTGTGGTTTTAAAACTCCATACTGGACTTTCATTAAATGCACTATTGTTATCCCATGCTATAATCATCCAGTAGTAGGTGGTTCCAAGACCTAATGTTCCAGGATCATAAGTGGTATTTGATTGATTACTGGAGACTTTTGGCGGAGATGAAGCAGTTCCAAAGTAAACATCGTAGGTGAGATTGTCACCAGGATCCAGATCGCTACAGTTCCAGCTAAGATCAGCATTGACATCTATATCTGTAGCACCATCATCTGGTTCAGGATTGCTTGGAGTATTTGGAGGATCATTTACATCATCCACAATTATGATGACCGTAGCGACATTTGATGTTGCACCATCATCATCATCCACCTCATAGGTAAAGCTGTCAGGGCCAAAGTAATCAGGATCAGGAGTATACTCAATCTCACCAGTCGTTGTGTTAACAAACGTACCACCATGAGACGGACCACCATCAGTCACCGTCACCGATGAAAGATCTAACGTACCATCAATATCATAATCGTTAGCTGTCACATTAATCCACACTGCAATATCCTCATCCGTACTCGCAGTATCATTCACTGCAACCGGAGGATCATTCACTGGACCAACAGTAATATTCACTGTCGCCTCATTTGATGTATCTCCGTCGTCATCATCCACAGTATAAGTGAAACTATCTGTACCATAGAAATCTGGGTCTGGTGTATA
>JAUXAU010000052.1 GCA_030619765.1 Thermoplasmatota archaeon | reverse complement strand
CGCAGTTCCTGTAGCGTTTTCATACTGTAAGAAGAGGTTTATATTCCCGCCAGCTGTCTGATTATACGTCGTGGCCTCAGTTCCATTGTCAAACCAGGCTGTAATGTTTATATAATCTATATCATCCCATCCCTGATCACTACTAATATTGACAATAAACCTATATTCTGCACTGTTATTTACATCAATCTGAGCATTTAATCTAGATACCCATGTTCCAGATTGATTATACTGGAAATCATACCAATTAATCCTAGGCTGAAGTTGTAATACAGTTACATTTAAAGTGGTCTCATTATGCCAACTCTCGTTTATATTCCCTGGGTCAGCCTTACTAAACATGACGAAAGGTTCAAACAGGGAAGTATTAGTAAACAAAGAAACAACTAGTAATATGATAATAAATATCGAAAGTATTCTTTCTTTTCCCATCTACTCAACATCCCTTATCCTAGTTATAGATTTACAATATCTTTAGAGTGCAAATTAAAAAAACTTTTAGATTGTTATATACTTTATGAGCATGTAAATATGTAGATTAGTATGTAGGTAATTAACTAGGTGAATAACTATGAAGCCTGTAGTTGAACAATCTAAAATATGTAAAAATAATTGTCAATACTATTGCTATGTGAAGAATTTATTCCAATTTTTAATCATGAATAATTTTAGTTGCTACACGTGCAGTGTATCTCCCTCCCAGTGTGCCTAGGGGTATGGAAACGTCGAATTGTACGTTCACGGTTTGACTAATGTTGTCAGCATGAGAGATTCCTGATTCATTGAATATATCCACAGCATTGGCTTCGTCAATGCCCCAAAACGTTATATCTGAGGTTATGTCGTCATTAGTGTCTGCATTTGCTAGTATATCTACATTGTTGCCAATAGAAATCGTATCCCCCCGTGTTGCATTAGTAAGATTTTCTTCAAAGTATATGGTCATGTTGAAGTTGTAGTTTGATGAATACGTAATAGTGACAACGCTAGAGTTGTCATTGAATCCAGGAGCAGCAACAACATCTACCCAGTCTTGAGAGGGAGAAAGTGAGGTGTATTTATAAACTCCATATTCATCCCTTTTCCAGGTTATCAAATCATCTGTATCTGAGACCGTAATATTGAAGTTCCATGAATAAGGATCGTTAGTAGTGTCTTGAGTTCCATCCCATGTGTCATTACTACTTGCCCATCTCACCTGACTCAGGGGTTTGAAACTGATATTTATTATCCTGGTTTTCCAATCTATTACGGTTTCTGTGCAATTTGCAAGGATAAGCTGTACTTCATCATCAGGCCAAAGGAGAGTAAAATTAGCATTTCCTGTAGTGTTCTCATATTGGAGATACAGGTTCAGGTTTCCGCCCTCTGTTTGATTGTAATATGTACTATCGTTACCATCGTCGTACCACGCGGTAATGTTTATATAGTTAACATCCCACCAACCATTCTCATCTGTGATGTTTATTTGGAATTGATATTCACTGTTAACATCGAGTAAACCTGTTGCATTGTTTAACTTTGAGCCACTAGCATTTCGTATATCGTAACTATTTATTGCTGGCTGTATAGAAGGGACATAGCATGCTGCATCTTTTTCGGCGGGAGGTAATTCATCAGGAGAGTTACTCTTTTTTCCTATGCTGTAAAACTCGTAATAACCAGTACCTTCCAGATAATCAAAATCCCAACTCCAAGAATATGACGTATCAGGGTTATTGGCATTGTTCCATGCCGTCCAGTTCGTACTAGTTGATGTGGCATTAACATATATCTCATCTATGTAAACATCATCGACAGGATTAAAGGCATCGCATGTGAATTTGATCTGCATATTAGAAGGGAATGTATAATCTGTTTCGTTAATCCAAACAATTTTGTGGTAAAACTGATCATTAACAAAATCAGTTCCCGCATCAAAATCTGCGACAATATTCCAACTTGAGCCGTCGTAATACTGTACCCAGAAATCCTCCCCGTTTGCCAGGCCAGTAGCATAGAACCAAAAATCAACTTTTATTAAAGTATAATCAGCGGTATCAACATCTATTCCAGTTGTATGATAAAAAGATGAAGCATCTCCACTGTTACCCTGAATATCTGCAGCATTGCTTCCCTGATGAGCATAAGTACCACCAGTATATAGCGAACAATCTCCGCCACCATCAGTATAATTTCCAAATCCTGCTTCAAAATCATCATAGGTTAATGTAGTCCAATCATCTCCTGTCCAGTTATTGTCACTCCAACGATAAAATAATGTAACATTATCTAAATCAGAATTGCCAGTGGCAGTAATAACAAGTGGAAAATCTGTTACATTATAAGGAGTTATAGTATCAACTGATGTGTTTATTGGCTCAGTTGTAAAATAATAAGTCGCCGTAGTATTTTCGACACTATCATTTACAACAACCCTCCACCAATATGTGGTATAATAACTATTGAATTGCGTAAAGTTATAGCTAACAATAGAATTTGCACTTACACTACTATTTGTATTTCTTAAAACCCACGATCCTGTTGTATTCTCATACCAATAGACATCAAGTGTGCCGCCATCTAAATCTTTTGCCCATATTTGACAAGAAGGTTGTAGACTTACGCCTGTAGATCCGTTTTCTGGGGTGATGAGATCTATGGAAGGAGCTTTATTCAATGATGGATCATAGTAACAAATAGCATCAGCGGTGGCAGGAGCGGCCTCATCAGGTGAACCAGACTTCTTACCAATACTATAAAACTCATAATAACTAGTACTATTTGGGAAATCAAAATCCCAACTCCAAGGGTAAGACGTATCAGGGTTACTGACATTGTTCCATACCGCCCAGTTCGTACTAGTTGGTGTAGCATTAACATATACTTCATCTATATAGACATCATCGTTATTGGTAGCAGCATCACATCTAAATTTAATTTGCATATCCGTTGGAAATATGTAGCTTGTTTCATTTATCCAAACGACTTCATGATAAAATTGGCCGTTTACAAAATCGGTGCCCTGGACATAAGTAGCTGCATTCTGCCATGTGGATCCATTCCAATACTCTACAAAGAAATCATGACCGTTGTTTAGACCTACAGAATAGAACCAAAAATCAACTTTTATAGAAGAATACCCTGGTGCATCAACATCTACTCCTGTTGTATGATAAAAAGATGATGCGTCTCCGCTGTTATCCTGAATATCTGCAGCATTGCTTCCCTGATGAGCATAAGTACCACCAGTATATATCGAACAATCTCTGCCACCATCACTATAATTTCTAAATCCTGCTTCAAAATCATCATAGGTTAATGTAGTCCAATCATCTCCTGTCCAGTTATTGTCACTCCAGCGATAATATAATGTGACATTATCTAAATTAGAATTGCCAGTAGCAGTAATATTAATTGGCGAGTATGTTATTATATACGGAGAAATTGTGTCAACTGATGTATCGATAACATTTTCTTCACCTCCAAAACTAAGGAAGGTGCTGGTATCGTTTGTATTGTTATAGCATGCACCCAGCCAACTGCTGTTTCGTGCTATGTTCGAGATGTGGACTTCGTCGATGATGCCTCTGAAATGCCGGTCACCCGAATGGAAGGCGATGCCCATACCACTCCCCGTATCCGTATTCGCAGTTTGATCTGATGTCGGTTCAATATTTTCAGATCCATCAATGTAAATTTTGCTTGTGTCTGTACCACTGTCGCTGGTGTAAGCAACGTGATACCACCGACCAGTTGTAATCCGTATGTTTGAATATGGGTGTTCATTATAGAGCTCTATCCATCTGGCAGCCACACCGAACCATGGAAGATCATCGGCAAATTCAATTAGTGTCTCATACCGATCATTAGTCAGGGCATTTGCGTAAATCCAAAGTGTAAATGTTTTGTCGGTTGGAGCAGAAAGACCCGCTACATCTATATAATCATCCGCATCAAAGACTTGCCCATTAGCTATCTTTCCAGCAGTTTCGTCGTTTCCGTTCTGAGCCCCGTTATTATTCGAGGTCGAGTCGTAATGTGTGCCTGTTGCCTGCTCATCAGTTACGGTCTCATTAAGGTGCCAAACGCCAACATAGTTACTATCCCAAACACCCGCTACATCCTCCTGGCTGTCACAAGTAGAGTTGCCATAATACATCCAAATCTTTGTATCAACACTACTACTAAGACTGGTTACATTCACCCAAGCAACAAGTTCACCAGTTGTACTATTGAATAATTCAATCTCATGATTAAGCTGCGTAGCATTATCACTCCATAAAACAAATGCAATGTCATCACCATCAGGTTGTGCATGACTGACTAGATCAGTATCAGAAGCCTCATATATCAATGTAGGGAAGTTAGTGAGATCAGCATTAACCTGAGAAGAATCAATTGTAATCAACTTACGATAACCCCAACTAGAACTCCACCATGTACTGCCCTCAAAATCGAAGCTGTTATACTCATCATCAGAGAAAACGAGGTAACTGATCTCACCTGAAGAAGGTTTCATTCCAGACTGCATTTCCTCCCAGGGCGGTGCACGAAACCATAATCTTATGGTTCTAGGGCTTTGTAACTCAACATTGTCAGTATAAGCTATCTTGTTTAACGCTTTTATCTCAGCGGGTAATTTATCCCTTAGCTGTTCTATCTCTTGTTCCATTTTGGATGCAGCTCTACCAACGTCAAAAACATGAGGACTGCCACTGCGGACAGAGTAAGTATTCTTTTCCACGTATTCAACAGTGTCTTCGATAACCTCTATCGACTCTAAAGTCAAAGCATCCGAAAACATAGGAACAAAAATAACATTCGTCCCATGAACTCCATCAATTGTTCTTTCAACATAAAACCTTGTACCAGGAAGCACCATCAGTTCCTCATGTCTTTTATCTACAATGAAAACAGTGCTTTCATTAATAATATTAGAAATTGTTTGGTTTAAATGAGTAATATTATCATCTGCTAAAACATTAGAAAAATCTTCACTTACATTGGAAGAAGTTAACCCAAAATTTGTCGAATTATTGATACCACCATTTGTTGAATTTTGAATAACTGTATTATTTATTGCCTCATCTTGAAAAGTGTCATTATTGTTTGGAATTGTATTGTTTTGTTCCTCAGTCTGGTTTGTAGTCATAGATTCATTAAATTCAGTTTCTAAAGAATTATCGACGGTATTGTTTACATCAAAATTCGGTAAAACTGTGAAAATATGTTGCTGAGAAACACTTCTATTGTCCTTGTTAAATGCAGTAATCCCAACTGAATAAATCCCAGGATTAACATCCTGCACTAACCATGTACTTTGCCAAAAGCCAGAATAAATCGTATCATTCACAATAGTTCCCTCAACAAATGACATGTTAAACGTTTCTAAACCACCAATATCTGCAACAACAGAAACAATACCTACTGAATCTGAAACAGAAACGTTCAACAAAAGTGATTCACCTAATTTTAACTCATCAGGACGCACATTAAATGAAGAAATAATCGGATAAGAGAATGATTTAGTATCCTGGGGACTAATAATTGGAATAAAAATGGCGGAGAGCAAAATAATTGTTAATATTATTGCTAACAATCTCTTATAATCACCCAATTTAGTTGCCCAAAAACCATTACCTCCACCCCAATTTTTATTAAAAAATAAAGAACTTGCTGCATTTATTTGTCCGTTCTTTAACTTACTCCGAGGATAAGTGGAAACAGTTGATTTCACTGACTCATCTTCAGTAGATAGCTTATCCTCCAAAAAACACAAATCATGAATTTCCTCTAGAACTTCCTCTCGCTCAGAAGCATCATGCTTGCTTAAAACCTGATCCACAAGGACATCGATATTTTTTTCTGATCTTTCTACTATTCTCTTCCGATCAGAACAGATGAAATCTATATCAACTAGAAACTTTTTATCTCTGAGATCTGGCTCATAGATACCAATTATTGCTGATAAAAAAAAGTTGCACGCAACTACCACTACAATAGAAGGAGTAGAAGATATTACTTCTGTGTTATCGACAAAAACCTTGATAGACCAACGTCCCGGGTTTGCCTTACGATCAATACCTAGGTAGAAGAAATAAGTATCATTTTCTTTTATACACTGAGACGGTTTTATGTATAACGAATCATGACCACTGACGTCTTTCCAAACATCATGATCATACTCCCATCTGTAGTAGTTTCTTACAGAACGATCCTCAGGGTCAGGCATTGAATCTCCATAGTAGGCAATAATACAGATTTTCTCAGCATCAACAGTTGGTGTAACATCAAGATATTGAAAGCCGCCAGCGATAAGAACAGAGTTAACCGAGGAGGCTGTACGTTCTTTACAACTGGCATGATTCATAGAAATAGGCTGGGAAAACGAAAGACCCGAAAGTACCAAGGGAACCAGTATTAGCATAAGTAATAACACTATTTTTAGCAATATAGTCTTGGTTAGCATCCCATCCTTAAAGTGCATTGTAAAGTTGATATATTTTATCTATATATATATCTTACCTCATTTCATATGCTATTCAGAATATATATAACTAAAGAAACGGCAATCCTCGGCATAAGTTATTCACATTGCTAGGAACGAATAGAATAACAAAAAATTCCCTTCTCTTTTTAATTTATATTTTGTTAATTATTTTTAATTATCTTCCATTTTTTAGCATTTCATTTATCTCTGCCTGAGTTTTTACTCTCACCAGAGTCTAACTTTTCAGTAGTCGCTTTATCCTCTGCCTCATCAGAGGCAGCAGCTTTATCAAGCTTACCCTCAACCTCATTGGTAGCTACAGCATCCGATTTATCTTCTGTTTCACTTGTAACCGGAGCTTTCTCCTGCCTATCCTCCAATTTCCCTTCCATTTCACCAGTAACTGCATTATCCTCTGGCGTACCTTCTATCTCAGCAGCAGCAGAATCTTCTTGTGTACCTACAACCTTGTTAAACACAGCAATCTCAGCCTTTTCACCATTAAAAATAGTTGGCCTAGTACTAACTTCTACAGCCAATTTATTGCTATCTTTAGTTAAAAACACAGCCTCATAACCAGAAGAATCAACGCCTTTTAATCTATCCAGATAATACTTTTCAATCTCAAAAAACCCGTCAGGAATAATAAAATCAAACAAACTTTTATCTACAACTTCATTAATATCATACCCTAGCAACTCAACAAAAGGACGATTAACCTGTTTTAAAATACCACGTTGAATAATAACAGCACACTCCAGTATTTTATCAAAAATATCATGATGTTCATCTTGAACAACATTTTCTTCAGGTGTCAAAACATCTTTTGTTGGAGGAGGACTTATATCTGATCCAATCTTACTCTCTGGAAATAAAATAAAATTATCTCTAAAAGCTGCTTCTTGTTCAATTAGATCATCCCTTCTCTTTTCAATTTCTGATTCTAAATTTAGTAATTTTTCCTTCCAATTACTAAATTCTGCTAGTCTTTTATCAAGATTTTTTTTATCTTTTATTAACTGAGCTTCAAGTTTATCAAGTTCTTCTTGGCGTTCATCTAAAGCATTCATTCTAAATTTAAATTCATCCCGTCTCTTTTTTACTCCAAAAGGGTTACTTAGGAAGTCTGACCATTTTTTAGATGAAACTTTATTCTCCATTTTTTGAGGTGTCGTTTTATTCTGTTCCGATTCTTTACCAAACTTGTTGCTTTTTTCTATATGTAACTTTAGATCTTTCAAATTTTCATCTAAAACTTTATTTTTTCTTTCTAATTCTCTATCTTTTTTTTCCAATTCAGTAAGTTTCTTATTGATCTTTTCATACTTTTTTGATAAATCTGTGATTATTTCTTTCATTTTACCAGATTCAACGGATTTTCCTTCGGTTGATTTCTTAACTTCTGGAGAATCAATATTTTTTGTAGTGTTAAATATTTTATCAGATTCTGTAGATATCTTTTTTTCAAATATTATCCTTTTATTACCCAGTTTAAATGTCATCTTATCTTTATTTTTGTTGTTAATTCTTTTTGTCCTCTCTCCATTTTTTATAGGTTCTATTTTTTTATTTTGTATACCTTCAAGTTTTTTAGGGGAAATTTTTTTAAGATTATGTGTTTCAAGATTTTTTCCTATAAAACAAATATTTTTTATCAAACCCTTCTCGTTTTCAAGGGGAACGCTACTCCACGATATCAAAACCTCCTTTCCATCATATGTTTTCCATGGAATTTTGAAACCATCTATACCTTCATTCTTTATAGCTGCATCAAACATTTCCCTCCATTGTTTGATATAAAACTCAGGTATCAAAAAATCCCATATTTTCCTGTTTAATACCTTATCTCTAGTATAACCTGTTATTTTTTGACATTCTTTATCAAATTGGACAATTTCACCAACTTTGTTTATTCCCAATACCAGAGTATTTTTACGATTACTGGAAATTGAGCGATTTTTTTTCTCCATCTCCTATACCTTATGAAAAACATTACGTCAATATGCTTTAGCTATTGCTCTACTCAATTCGTTAACTATTTTAAAATCTTTTGATATTTTGTTAAACGATGTTTTAGATTGATTCATTTTTTACCTGCTGTATCAGTGAATTGATAGCTCCTAAAAAGCGTTTGCTTTAATAAAAAAACTTGCTATTAACAATGCTTGAGAATAGGCACTGACAGTAAAATCCCAAAAATTAAAGAATTGAAGAAGAGTAAGGAGATAACTCTTCTCCCATGATTAGCGAATATTTTATTTATCGAGGATACAAACCTAGACCTATTCTTAGAGACAGGTTTACAGGAGGAAATAAATACTTATATGCTAAGTTATATTTTTTACTCTCTCCATCGAGGTTTTACCCAAGAATCAATAAATCTTTTTGAAATATCTGATCTTGCCCTAGATATATCTGTAACTGTGATAATCCCTACTATATTTTCACCTAAGACAACCGGAAGTTTTTTGATTTTATGTTTTTTCATAATCTCCATTGCCTTTTCTACTTTCTCCAGAGCATAAATTGTTTTAATATTGGAAGACATAATCTCGGCTATCCTCGTTTTTTCAGGATCTTTACGCATGCATATTGTTCTTTCAATAAGGTCACGCTCCGTTACAATTCCAACACAAATCTCTTTATCTACTACAATCAAACAACCAACCTTCTTATCCCGATATTTAATACTAGCATTAAAAACTGTGTCATTGGGCTCTATTGTAACTACTTCTTTGATCATAATCTCTTTAACAAGCATTCTCTCATCAACCTAATTTAATTCAAATTACAGTACCGATATTTAACTTGATGTGTCATGGTTAATTTTTCCTTTCAACTCATTGATGTCAATAATTGAGTTGATGACTAGGAAAATTACAATAATGCAACACAGCATTAGTAATATTAGTTCATTCTTAATTTAGGTAAATAGTCCAATACAGAGAAATCACGTAAAAGTATATATAATGTTATAGTTATTATCCATTGAATCTAACAATAAACTTGGTGATGCAGGAGGGGTATAAATAAAGTTAAAGTTGGGAAAAGGAGAATCTGCTGAAGGAGCTGAAGCTGGTTCTGATATTTCTACTACTGAAACTACTGTTGAAGATAAAAAACAATCTGCCACAGAACCTACTGCTGAACAGCCTGCCCCTGAAAAAGCAAGCGATACCGAAACTGCGACAGAACAGGCAACTGGGGATAAGAAGGAAGATGTAGAAAATTTAAGAACAGTTATCAAAGTCAACGAAAAAGAAGATCAGACTGAGGAGAAGAAAGAAGAAGCTCCCACTGAAGAGGAAAAAACAGAAAAAATTATTTCTCCTAAAATCCCAGAGCCCGCTCCAACACCATTTGGTGACTCTAAAGCGGAGTTGGAACAAAGACGAGATATTCTTCAAAGTATAAAAGATTTTGATTTTCAAATTAAGAAAAACCAAGAGGATATTGGTAAAATAGACGGAAAAATTGGTGGCTTAACAAAAGATCTTGATGATCTTGTTAGTCTATATGAAATTGTCTCAGAGCAAATGAATCCATTTGTTGGGCTTTCAAAGGTAACCAAAAAAAGAATTGACGCTTTGGAAAATTTTACACACGAGATAGAAGAAATCAAAACTAGAATGGGCGATGTAGAATCGGAATTAGAAAAAGGTATGGGAGGCATAAGGGTAATAAAGAAAAAATTAGAAAAAAAAGATGCTGCTCCTGAACCTAATAACGTAGATAACAAACCAGAATCGGAATTAGAAAAACCAGCGGTTCCAACTGAAGATGTGGTTAGTACATCATCGCCACTGAATACTATACAATTTGCTGCAGGAGATTTATCCGATGATGATTTGGAAAAGATATTAAGTAAATCTTTGGAGGATTTACTTGCTGAACAAAATATTGATAATATGATAGATGAATTTTTACTAAGTTTAAAATAAATGAAATCTGTTTACATATAGGAAAGGTGGATGATCAAAGTGAGCGACCAAGGAGATGGAGATGAAAAGCTTACCGAAGAGTTCGAAATAGATAGCGAACTCTCCACCATAGCTGAAAAAAACCTGCTTCCTCCAGGAATTGCAAAAAAAATCGGAGAGAAATTAAAAGAAAATAATATAAAAATTACCAAAGAACAACTGTACGAATTAGTTGAAAAGATGCAAGCAGTAATGCAAACATATACAAAATCAAGCCAAACTGAAATTAAAAAGGAAGATGACTCTTGGAAAGAGGATGGAAATATCGAGAGTGTTTCAAACGAAGATATGCAAAAACTTGTTGAATCCATCGAAAAACTTGAGGATATAATAAAAACTATCGAGAAAAATAAGTTGGAAGGAGTTAAAGGAGTAACAGGTAAAATTATTAAAACAAAAGATGTAAAGACCGGGGAAAAAACAGACTTGTCTTTACAAGAGGAAATAGAGCCTTTAACTGAAATTCCTAACGATCCTGAAAGTATTGTTGTTTTGATGAAATGGCTTCAATATCTTGTAGATAAATTGGGAAAGAACCATCTTCCAGATGTTCTTGGTTATTATGTTGATATAGATTGGATCTCCGATGATGTTAGATTGGATCTTATAAAATATTCCAAAGGAATTACTGATGAAAATAAAAGAAAACAGGCTGAAAATGGAGCGACCAATCTTTCGACAAAAGATCATATTCAATCATTACTATTTATTCAGAAACTAAAGGGAAATCAATTGGATGAACGTTTCATATGGAAAATAGATCGTGAAATGGAAAAGATGGGGGAAAGTATTGAAGATTATCAGTTTAAATAAAATTATTTAAATTACGTATATATATCCATACATAATGCACTAGTTAGAGGGGAAAGTATGCACTCTGTAAATTTGGAGGTAATGTGAAGTGGGATTTTCGCTTGTGGCTGCATTTGCAGTTATTGGCGTTTCTATTCTGATAGCTATAGAAATTTTTATAGGTAGCTTGCTTCCTGCGATAACCGATATTGATGATTCATATGATGATATGATTGATAGAAGTGTGGATAGGGTCCAAACTGATATCAATATAACAGGGGTCTCTGTCTTTGTTAACGGTTCAAATTATGATCATAACATTACTTTGGAGAACACAGGAAGTGTTACCCTAAATACAGATGATTTTACCATTTTGATAAATGGAACATTTCAACAATTTAGCTGTTCAGATACATATCTATATCCAGAAAAAGAAACATACTTTAACATCTCTAATCTACCGGGAGGTGGAATTAAAAGGTTGAAAGTTATAACTGATAATGGTATTTCAGATTATTATGAGTATAACATATAAGGAGGGAATATGGGATTTAGTCTAACTGGAGCACACGTCATATTCTTTGTAGCAGCTGTAATTGCAGCTGGTACAGTTTCTGGAGTTTTTATAACTATTACTATGAATGTTAGTACGTCACTTTCAGACAGAGGAGATAGAATTCAAGAACAGCTTGATACAGATTTTAAGATTATTAACGATCCTGAAAATATTCCAACTTCAGGTAGTGATTATGTATTCTATCTAAAAAATATTGGTGGAAAAAAATTGTCAACAACAAATGAAACATTCCAACTTTTTGTAGATGGAGAAATTATTGCTACTGCGAATTACAATTTTTCAAGTGAATCTATTCAGCCATCGAAATATACTAAAATATATGTGGCTCAAAGCGCCATATCTTCAGGGGATCACGCTCTGAGGGTAGTTGGACCACTTGCCGTCGAAGATGAATTTACCTTTACCATTACATAATAGAAATGGGATGAACTATGCAGGAAGCTAAATCTTTAGTATTGAAAAGAAAAGGGGAAACTGACGGTTTCGCTGAGAGATTTGGAGCTGATATACCTGACGGATCCCTGATATTTATGGAGGGTAAAGAAGGTACAGGAAAAAGTATTTTTTGCCAGAGGTTTTGTATTAGTTTACTGCAAAATGGACATACTTGTTCTTATGTCTCCACTCAATTTACAATAAAAAGATTTCTGAGGCAAACAGCCTCTGTCGGTTATAACGTAAGACAGTATTTAATGAGCGGTAAGTTTTTTTTCATATCAACTGAGGTAACACTTGCTGAAACTCTTCCAAAAAGCACTTTTCTTGAAGGTTTACTTACTTGTAGGAAACTCTTTGATCCTGATGTAATATTCATAGATTCGCTTTCTACTCTATTGAAAGAGAGCCTAACAGAGGACAATTTAGTTGAACTAACTAGTTTCTTAAATAGATTAACAGGTACTGGAAAAATTATATTTTTAACAGCCAATCCTAACGAATGGTCTGAAGAGATTCATAATGCTTTTAAGATGATTACAGACGTTCATTATAGGATTACCCGTGAATCTATGCCGGGAGTTGGTGTAGTCCATAATATCTATATCGAGAAATTTAATGGTGCAAAGAAGAAATATGAACCGATGACCACATTTTCTGTAAAACCTGGTACAGGACTTAGTATCGAATCCAGTGGTGTGGCATTCTAGAGGGGGCAATATTGACAAAAATGAGTAAAGATGAGGAAGAAAAAATAATCAAAGAAAATCCTCATCTTAGGAACCATCTTCAAGAAATTGAGAAAAAAATGAATAGGCCTGTTTTTTATAGTAAGGTGCCACGTGATTTAAAAGGAGAAGAAAATCCCAACATAATTTATCCTACAAAGGGAGTAGTCTTTATACATATTTATAAAACTGAGGGAGAGGAATTTACTAACTATCAATCTATTGAACCAGAATTAAATGAGGTTGAAAAACAAAAACGTGACATAATCCTAGAGCGAATATACGAAAAAACCCCTTATAGGGACAGGGTTAAAACTGATGAAGAAATAAAAAATGCAATAAAAAAATTCTTTGACGAACTTACTGTTTTAGATGAAAAAGCTGGAGGGAAATTAGAGAAATCAAAGGGGGGTAAGGTGAGAATTTCTTCTGTTGAAAAGATGGACATTGAATATGACATATTAAAAAATATTGTTGGTGGAGGGCCTCTTGAGTGTTTTATGAGAGATCCATATATTGAAGATATTCATATCATAACAGGGGAATACGTCCATCTTATCCACAAGGTTTTTGATATGGTCAAAACCAATATTAATATTGATAAGAAATGGGCGAGTAGATTTTCGCAGGAGTTTGCTGAGAAGATAGGAAGTCCTGTTAGCGAAGGTCAACCTATTGCAGATGGCACTTTGCCTGATGGCAGTCGAGTCAATATCATTCACAGTAAAGATGTAAGTTTAAAAGGACCTACAATGACTGTTAGAAAATTTAGTGAGACTCCTATTAGTATAACCCAGCTTATCAACTGGGGAACTTTTGATGCAGGGGTTGCCGCGTATCTGTGGCTCTGTCTGCAATACGGCCGCAGCATTTTTGTTTGTGGCGAAACAGCATCTGGAAAAACAACTACAGCAAACGCGATGTTTGTTTTTATTCCTCCTGATAAAAAAATATACTCTGTTGAAAATACGCCCGAGGTACAAGTGCCTCATGCTGTATGGCAACAGTTACTAACAAAGACATCAGGACCCAAAGAGGGGCATATTGATGAAGGAACCCTCCTAGCAGCTGGACTTCGATCCAGGCCTGATTATATAATTCCAGGGGAGACCAGAGGAATAGAAGGACGTGTTGTATTCCAGGCCATGCAGACAGGACATCCAGTTGTAACAACCTTTCATGCCGGGTCTGTAACTAAGGTTATACAACGTTTCACTGGACATCCTATCAACATTCCTAAAACATTCATGGATAATCTCGACGTAGTTTTAATTCAAATGGCTGTAGAAAGAAAAGGAGAGAGACTTAGGCGTGTATTATCGATAGATGAAATCGAAGGATACAACAAAGAAGTGGATGGCATTATGTCGAGGAAGGCATTTGAATGGAATCCAGTGGATGATACACATATCTTTAAAGCAAATAGAAATAGTTACATTTTGGAACAAAGATGCGCAAAACATGCTGGTTATGCGGATTTATCTCAGATTTATGATGAATTTGATCGTAGGAAACATATTATTGAAAGGATGGTTGAGGAAGAAATATTTGATTATTATGAGGTGGTTCAGTTTATTTGGACTTTTTACAGAGAGGGTGAAAAGAGACTGCCAATCTCACTGTAAATGGTGATTGGAAAATATGACAAAAATGGGAAAAGAAGAGATACAAAATCTTCTTGAAAAAAATCCGCATCTTGTAGAATATGTTGAAAACATAAAGAAAAAAATAGGAAATCCTGATTTTTATAGCCCCTTACCTCGGAAAGTTAGGGACGAAAAGTATCCTAACTTAATATATCCTACAAGAGGAAAGATTTTTATTCACATCTATAGAACACAAGATATGGAAGCAACTGAATATAAAGCAATAGAACCTATATTAAACGACATTGAGAAGGAAAAACATAAACAAATATTAAAATTGATTGTAAAAAAAGCACCTGAGAAGAGAAGCGTGATAGCAGATAGCGATTTGAAAGAAGTTCTCACTGAGCTTATTGATGAAATTATAGTTATAGATGAAAAAGCAATAAAAGCTGAAATCAAAAAAAAAGGTAAATCAATTGGTGACAAGGTAAAAGTTACTTCGACTCAAAAAAAGAATATAGAATATTTCATAATTAAGGAATTAGTTGGTAGCGGGCCGATTGAGTGTTTTATGAGAGATCCATATATTGAAGATATTCATCTAATTGCTGGACAGAACGTCTATCTTATCCACAAGGTTTTTGAGATGATCAAAACCAATGTAGTAATTAGTAACGAGGAAGCCCCTGCATTTGCTAAAATGATAAGTGAAAAAATGGGCGTTCCTGTTAGCGAAGGACGGCCTATCGTTGATGGCGTACTTCCAGATGGAAGTAGAGGAAATATCATTTATAGTTCTGCCGTAAGTTTAAAAGGACCCAGCATGACAATCAGAAGGTTTACTGAAACTCCGATTAGTATAACTCAATTAATAAACTGGGGCACGCTTAACGCTGGACTTGCTTCTTATCTGTGGATTTGCTTGCAATATGGTAGGAGTTTTTTCTTATGTGGGGGAACAGCATGTGGAAAAACAACAACTATGAACGCAATAATTCCCTTCATCCCACCTGAGAAAAAGATCTATACTACTGAAGGAACTCCTGAGTTGCAAGTGCCCCACACCGTATGGCAGCGGTTACTTACAAAGACATCTGGGCCCAAAGAGGGACAAGTGGATATGTTTGATCTCCTGAGAGCAGCATTACGATCAAGACCTGATTATATCATTCCTGGAGAGGTAAGAGGTGCAGAAGGAAACATTGTATTTCAGGCTATGCAAACTGGACATCCATGTATGACCACATTTCACGCTGGAAATGTTACAAAAGTTATTCAAAGATTTACTGGAGATCCAATCAATGTACCTAAGACATTTATGGACAACCTCGATTTTGTTGTAATACAACTTGCTTTAGAACGAGACGGAAAAATGATGAGGAGAGTCACTTCAATAGATGAAATCGAAGGATACAATAGAGCAGTAGATGGCATCATGGCAAGAAAAGCATTTGAGTGGAACCCTAATGAAGATAGGCATATTTTTACTGCAAACAAAAATAGTTATATCCTTGAGCGAAAAATTGCAAAAAACGCAGGATATGAGGATACTGCTGAAATTTATGACGAATACGAACATAGAAAGTATATACTTGAAAGAATGGTTGAAGAGGATGTATTTGATTATTATGAAGTAGTCCAATGCATATGGGGATTTTATAGAGAAGGGGATAAAGGACTACCGTTTACTTTATAGTGTTAAAATGGCAGAAGAAAAAAAGGTTAAGTCAAAAAAATTGGGTGGCAAAAATCGAAAAGTTAAGGAGAAGAAAAAATCGCTAAAAGAACTGAAAATTGCCTATAGGAACCTTGAGGACCCTAAGAAATTTTACAAAACAATTTTGTTTCCTTTAATAATTATAGGGGTATTGGTCTTTTGTATGCCTTTTATACTGCAAATAATCACTCCTATTCAGCTTGAGTTAAATCCCATCACATTTATCATTGGAGGAATAGTCCCGATATTTCTTGGAATTTTTTATCCGTATATCTCTTGGAAAAACAAAGAATCCGATATAAATGGAAAAATGCATTTTTTTATTACCCATATTAGAGTTTTAGCAATATCTGATACTTCTTTGAAGGATATAATTGGCATGCTTGGGGGAAACAAGGTGTATGGAAGTCTTGGGGAAGAACTTAGAAAGATAAGTGTCCTTTCTGATCAATGGCGTGTTCCGCTTTCAAGAAGTTTTATGTTCATATCTGAGAGAACGCCAAGCAAAATTCTCAGAGATTTCTTAGACAGATTTTCACAAAGTCTTGATAGCGGTGTGGAACACAGGGAGTTTATTGAAACGGAACAAGATGCTGTTTTAGAGGAATATAAAACTATGTACGAATCTACAAATGAAAATATTACAATTCTTAATGAGGTTTACGTAAGTTTACTCATTGCAATTATTTTTGTAATGGCTCTTGGAATAGTTTTACCTATGATAATAGGCGCTGAGGATATGAACACCTTTATTTTTCTATCGTCCTTTCTCTTAATAATTTCAGAAGGTTTGCTTTTTTATCTTTTACGGGCAATGGTTCAAGCTGACGAGGTATGGCATCTTACTGGCGAAAAAGGGAAGTTAGAATTAGGTTTAGAGAAGCTTTTTAAAATATCAGTTTTAGTGTGTATATTGGTAGGTTCGATTCTATTTTTTGGGAAGTATAGTTTAAAGATCCCTATGTTGGAGATGATTCCATTTGAGATTGTAGTAGCAGCGTCACTTACTCCGTTAATAATTCCTGGTGTTAAAATCCTTAAGGCTGAGGAAGATATTTCAAGAAAAGAAAGGAGCTTTCTTGGTTTTCTACCAGCTTTAGGGTCAATAGCTACTATGAGGGGAGGAAAAATAAATGCATCGGTATATTATCTGAGTGAGAAAGATTATGGAGTTTTAACAAAACATATTCGCGATCTCTATAGAAGGTTAAGAACAAGAATAAGTGATGATGATTCATGGGAATGGTTTGGTATTGACACCGGGAGTAACTATATTCAACGCTCATGTGAGATGTTTAGGCAATCTACCGTTGCGGCTGCCAATCCACGAAGAGTTTCGAGAATGATATCTGAAAATATTAGAAAAATTAGGGATTTAAGAATTAAAAAATTAACAATTGTTAATACTACGGCAGCGCTTTTTGGAGGGATTACATTTGGTATAGCCTTTAGCGTCTATACTTCGCTTGTGATAGCAAGACATCTCAATACTATATTAATCGAGGGAATTGGGGGAGATCCTTTTGCAGGTACAACTATTGATGTAGGAGCTATACTTAGTACTGTTCCCCCAGAGGTTTTTACCAATAATTTTATTATTGTATTCATCGTATTAGTTATACACTGTTTTATGTTGGCTATCACTATACGGACTCTAAGAGGGAGCCATATGCTGATGACGCTCTTTTACTTTGTTCCTTTCGTATGGGTTGTTGCGATAACTGGTGCTTTTATCGATATTGGTTTAGGTGGATATCTTGGCATGTAAAACATCCTTTCAAAGGCTATTATAATTGTTGAAGTCCTATGATAATAAATAATTTAACTGTATAAAACATATTGACTTGAGGAGAATGAAATACAGAGATATTATAACCTTGTTTATATCAGTTCTTTTTATTCTATCGCTTGCATACAGCATTGGTGTTGATAATTCAGTTTGGTATTTACCTGTAGTGTTATTCGTCACCCTAATAATTGTAATTTATAAGTTATGGTTGTAACAATTTTCTCGCCTTTATTATATTGTATTTCAATTGTAGTAAGACACTAGGTGAAAATAGAAACCATAACTTATTAAAAGATATGGAAGATAAAGAATATATTGATTAGAGGGATGGTGTATGAAAAAAATTGGAGTTTTAACAGGTGGAGGAGATTGCCCAGGTTTGAACGCGGTCATTCGAGCTGTAGTTAAAAAATCCATTAAATATGGCTGGGAAATTATAGGTATAAGAAATGGATGGAAAGGTCTAATAGAAGGCGATGTGGAACCGCTTACAGATTATACTGTCTCTGGTATTCTCCCAAAGGGGGGTACTATCATTGGGACATCACGAACAAATCCGTTTAAACGTGAGGAGGATGTGCAAAAGCTTACTGAGAATGTTAGAAAATTTGGAATTGATGGTGTTGCAGCTATCGGCGGTGAGGATACTCTTGGTGTTGCATTAAAATTACATCAAATTGGTGTTCCTGTAGTGGGTATCCCAAAAACAATTGATAATGATCTCTCTGGCACTGATTATACATTTGGATTTGATACCGCGGTTTCTATCGTTACTGAGGCTATAGATAGGCTGCATACAACTGCTGAGTCTCATCATAGAGTAATAGTCGTGGAGGTAATGGGTAGACATGCAGGATGGATTGCTACAATGGCAGGTATTGCTGGTGGAGCTGATGAGATATTAATCCCTGAAGAGCCATTTGAGATAGAAGAGGTTTGCAGTCATCTAACGGCACGCTATGACCATGGTAAAAAATTCAGCATAGTAGTCATAGCAGAAGGTGCGCAACCAAAAAAAGAAGATTTATCAGTTGCACAAACTGGTGAAGAAGGTGAACTTGGTCATGTTTCGGGAGAAAGCACATTAATTACTCAGACCGATGAAAAAGATGAATTTGGCCATGTAAAACTTGGAGGAATTGGACATTTTCTAGCAAGAGAAATCAAAAAACGCATGGGAGTGGACACTAGGGTTACTGTTCTAGGCCATGTACAAAGAGGAGGATCCCCTACTGCTTATGATCGGATTTTAGCAACACGATTTGGTGTTGCTGCTGTCGAATTGATAAATGAAAATAATTATGGGAAAATGGTTGCTCTGCAAGGAAATAAAATTGTCCCAGTTGAACTTGAAGAAGCGGTTTCCAACCTGAAAACAGTTGACATGGACTTATATGAAATCGCCAAAATCTTCTTCGGGAGATGAACAAATAATATAAGTAGTACAAAATTTACTATTTTTTTAAGGTTGCAAATCGACTATCGTATTGGTAAAAGTACTTGGTGTTGTAAAACCTATTAACCCGCTGATGCCATATTCTGGAATAACATTTCCTAATACTTCGGTTCTTGTATCAATTCCTGAAAAACATTTTGTGGTATTTATTAATAAAACAACCAAATCCCCATTATTTATAACAGGTGAAGTAGAGGTACAAGAAGTGTCAATATCTCTAATTACTATAAGGCCAAATTCATTAGAGTTTAGATGGCTCGAATTCAATGTATTGAATAAACCATTTGAAATGCTACTGTTAAAACAGCTGCTATTGTAATTTAGAATAACCTTTTTAGTCGAATCAGATAGGGAGATATACCCCTGCATAAGATCTAAATCAGCTGATGCGGCAATTGGCGCTACAAATATAGCAAGTTGTCCAATTTGTGATACATTAGCATATCCACTAATGTGTGTGACTTTTAGCCCAGCCGAAACGTCTCTAATGGTTTCTAGGCCAGTTTGCAATGCTTGCTCTTGTAGGCTACTCATAGTTTGAATCAGAACAGATGCTGTTATACCAGCCACAAGTATCATGGCAATAAATATTATTAAAGAACCCACGCCTATATCAGCATTCTCGTCTTTACTTATTGTCTTGATAGATATTATTTTATCCCCTCACCTCTCTTTTCATCTTGTTTCCTTAAACAAGTTCAAGAAAGATTAATTAATAATCAGAAATACAAAAGAGAATAAAAATTTATGGTTTTCAATTGTAATTGTGCATATAATGGAAACTTTGATTGGTTAATTAATTGATAACAGTGCTAATTGTATAAGGAAAAAATTAATAAAAAAAATTAGAAAGTAGTAATTTTTTAATAAAAAATTAGGAAGAATTGTATGGAATCTGCCACACAAAACCCTTTAAATTTTTTAATTTTTTACCTTATTGCAGGTCATAAATTAAATCGAAGTATGACATTGGTGTTGTGAAT
This sequence comes from Thermoplasmatota archaeon, assembly GCA_030619765.1. Classification (GTDB taxonomy): domain Archaea; phylum Thermoplasmatota; class E2; order DHVEG-1; family DHVEG-1; genus JAGLML01. The sequence goes on along the minus strand of JAUXAU010000052.1, from coordinate 4,421 downwards.
TTTATCACACCTGGTGATCCTACTTCGGGTATGACTTGGCCAACTACGTTTGTCCGCTCGGGAATCTCTCGACCAAAGGTGCCATTAATTAACGAACTGCAGCGGATTAATATTATAGCCTTATCTCCCCTATTCAGCGTTGGCGACGCTTGTTTGATAGAACCATCGTAGTCCTGCATAACGGCTATAGCAAATGTTTCGCGATTGGTTTTATTCCAGCTACTACTATTAAGGATAGCAAAAAGATCTCCACTTGGAGAGGCGTTGTAAAGATCTGAATCATCATAACCGCCATATCTCAACAGTGCTTTTTGGCTTCCGTCACTAATCATCACAAAAGTGTTGTTGAGATCCATACCACCTGCCCCTGCTCTTGCCTTCACACCAATAGCCAAATATTTCATATCATATTTAGTTCCATTACTGGTCACGTTTATTTTCCCTTCGATATCATAGACTTGAATACCACTAGACACCTCTCGTGTGGTTTGTGCCCCGGTATTCATAGCTTGCAATTCTATGGTGCTAGAAGTCTGTATCAGTACACTTGCAGCAATTCCTGCAACAAGGATCATAGCTATGAAAACAATCATTGCTCCAATACCGATAGCGCCAACATCGTTCTCCTTAAAGATTTTACAAATTTTATTCATGTCTTTTCATCCTCCTTATTGTAATTCCACTACTGCTTCAGTAACAGCTGACGGCACAGTAAATCCGATTACACCGATTGATCCTTCCTCTGGAATAACCAAACCAAAAACGTCCTGTCTTGGAGATAGGCTACTGCCAAAAACTCCATCTGCGTCAATTGCAATTATAACATGATCTCCATAGTTAATCACAGGTGAACCTACAAGACACGATTCATCAGCATCTTGGAGCACAATAATATCAAATGTTATAGCATCACCAAAGTCGCTGACATCAAAGATACTTCCATCTACAGAACTTACATTAGTGAGTGCATCTCCATATCTTAAAATGTACTTACCGTCTGAATCTGAAAGCTCAACTACTGCCTGAGACAAATCAATATCTGGTGCTCCAGCTAACGGAGTGATTTCTATCGCTAACAGGTCAATTTCTCCCGAAGTATTATGTCCTGATATTCCCTCAACTTTTAAGCCACTTGCAACCTCAGCAATGGTTTCCTGTCCAGTACTTAGCGCTTGCATTTGAAGATTTGAACTAGTTTGTATCAGTACCGATGCCGCGATACCAGCGACGAGGACCATAGCAATGAAAACAATCATTGCACCGATACCAATAGATCCAACATCTTCTTTTCTTATTATACTACATATTTTTTTTCCCATCTTTCATACATTCCTCCTTTTTGTCGTCTAATACAACATTTAGAGAGTGCTAAGCGAGATAAAATAATAGTTTCCTTATATACTTTATTTGCAGATGAATTATCACAAATATATGCATGTACGCATGCAGAGGAATATCCTTTAAACAAGTTGTAGTCAATCGAAAAAATGCAGATGTACAACCTTTTAATAATTGTTTGTATCTTAAAGATCTCTACTACAATTTTAAAAATTTTAAAAAAAATGTCAATTATTTTACTACTCGGTTTTCTGTGTATTCATTACCATTTTTTCTAGTTCAGATACTTCATGTTGCAGTTGCATTAGACCTAAATCTATACCCATTTCATTCATTGTTGAATGATAACTGTCTCCAATACTACGGGATAGCTCCTTAATTAAAAAATGGCCTGCATTCTTTCCCAATGATTTATTCATTGAAATAATAATATCATGAATTGCTTTGCCAACCTCGGGAGGAGGAATAAAATCCACATCAGACATAACACTAACAGAGTAATCATCTTCTAAAAATCGCGTATCTCTTATTTCTACACACTTTAGAAAATCATATTCCTTTTCAAGTTTTTTTATTAATGAATCCATGATTGAAACGGCATATCCTTCTGTAGTTTTTCTTCCGGAAATATTAACTAATGTTCTTAAAACATGTCTAATGACATCTGAGTTTTCTTTCTGAACTGTCATAGTAGCCCCAAAATTTTGATAAATTAAATATATTTTTATCAAAACAAAACTTTATTATTAAACTTTTTCTAATTAATAGTTTTGTAACTAATAAAACAGACGGAGTTGCACCCATCAATTTAAAACTAAATGATTTTAGGAGATTAATGACAAAAATTATATTTATAATAGTTGAAAAAACTAAGAATTTGTAAAACGTATCCTCAAATACCACCAAACTCGTTAGAGATATTAGAAAAATATATATTACTACAAAACGATTAAAGGTATCCACTATGAGCAGGAGGGGAAAGAAGAGATGAAAAAAAGTCTATTTATGATGGGATTTGTTATATGTATAGCATTTGTTGCACTTAGCGGTTGTCAAGAACAAGGAGTCACTACAGACGAAAATTTTGAAGGGATATATTTGGAATCTAGTGTGGTAGAGCTAGCATATGCCACTTTAGAACTCCACACCATATATGATTTCGAGTATGAAGAAGATATAATTGAGAAAGTTGACGTTAAATATCTTTTTCATAATATTGCTGACAGGGATGTAGATATAACTGTTACTGTGAATTTTTATGATAAGGATAATAACTTATTAGAATCTGCAACCCAACAAAAAACTAGTAATTTATTTAAAGACTATACAGAGAGCATGGCAAATATTGTTTCCTATAGTGGAGAAAGGGTAACAGAGGTTGACCATGTGAAGATTATTGCTATAGAAGCTTAAACTTTTAATGGTATTAACATCCTGCTAAAAAATATGAATATTCTTTGGCTTGGCGAATATCTCCCTTCTAACAGGTAGCTTTTAAAACATACGAGAGTTTCTCAATTGACAAAGAAGTTTGCATCTTGTTTGATTGGAAAAACTTAGACAATTATCTTTTGTTTTTTCTTTTGAAAAACATCAAAGCGACAATTGCAATAACTACTAAAATTATTTCAAATCCCGGTGAGGAGTTGTCATTAATTGCATCATCTGTACTAATAACAAGTGTTGCAGAGCCAGAATTATACTGAGTCCTTCTACTTTCATTAGTAGGAGAAAAGATAATATTTACATTATGTTCCCCCAAACCAATCACCATCCAATCGTCGTTTTCACCAAAAACAAACGATAATGATTTACCTGGTGGTATGGTCCCATTTCTATGTGTTTTAAGACCATCGTTTTCATCCCAGATACTAACAGTAATATCCTCTGATGTGACACTACCAGAATTATGTAAAATTAGGCTGATTTTAAAATAAATAACGGTTTGTGTTCCAAGTTTCTCGGTTTTAACAACCTCATATGATTTATTTATTATAGAAATTTCGTGATTTTCATCTTCGGCATCACATTCCTCAAATAAAATGATGGAAAAAAAACCTAATAACAAGATACCTATAGATATCGATTGCAAAATTTTTGATTTCATACAAATCCACCTCTGGACCCTGAATGTATAATAACATATTTAAATCTCATCCGTTCGAAAAAATAATCCATTTTCATGATTTTATAATATTCTGTAACAAAATTTATATTTGCGGATCATATCATATATACTACACTAGAGTGGAGTGAAGATATGTTAAGAGATAGAGGCATAAGGAGAGGTATAGAAATTTTTGTAAAAAGTAAAATTGATCCAGATTTGCCTGACAGAAAAGCAATAGTTGTTAACACCTACCCGCCTCCTAGCAGATGGTTAGTTGTAAAATATGAAAGTGGGGACATGGACCAGATAGAAGAAAGCCAAGTTACAACAATGTTTGAAAAAAATAGAAGGATTTTTTATTAAAGTACTTATACGCTGTACCAATATTAGCGATACATTATTACTAAAAAATTAAAATCGCCTTTTATTGTCCCTAAGGGATTCTACAATTTCTTTTCCAAAGTCTGTAAGTTTGTATAACTTAATTTCATTATTTTTTCCACTATTGATTTGTTCAACCAGATTAAGACTGATAAGTGACTCATCACCCCTATATCTCGAATTCATTCCTCTTATAGCACCTATTACATTAGTTGGAGTTGTTTTAACATTATATGCAATCTCAGAGGTATAACTTCCGCTCGGACTAATATCGAAAAGATACTCTGCAATCTTTTTCCTAACGTTACTTCTCCTTAACGATCGTATAACAAGAGGTTTCAATATATCTGGAGAAACAACTGTCTCATCGCTATCTTGCATCCCATCCACTTGGTTCCAGAATACGAATCTTGTTAAGTATTAATAAAGTGATCGGTTAATTTAACATGATCTAGGCTGTTGAAAAATTAATTGAGCCCTCCCTCCTTTCATTTAAAGCGGGATGCAATAAATGAAAAAGGAAAGGAGGGCAAGTCTCAGAAAGATAATAGCAAATATTAATCTTTCAGAAATAGAAGATATTCTGAAAAAC
>JAUXAU010000033.1 GCA_030619765.1 Thermoplasmatota archaeon | reverse complement strand
CTACTTCGATGAATTAGGTCTACTTAGTTTATATCAGCAGTGGTGTGGATATGTTAAGTTTTCCTGAACCGCCGTATGCGTGGCCCGCATGTACGGTGGTGTGGGAGGTGGAACTCGTGAGGGTTCTGCCTACCCGATCTTAATATTTTTCAAATCAAAAACCAGTTCCTTTGGTAAATAAAATTTTAAAGTACTATTACATTTATCGAGTAAAGAATATGGAAAAGATACCATGACAAAATTTAGAGGATTTATCGCTATTGATATCAATGTAACACCAAATATTCTGAATTTACTAAAAGATATAACCAACTCAAATGCTGATGTAAAACTTGTAGAACCGCAAAATATTCACATTACACTCAAGTTCCTTGGAGATGTACAAGAGGATAATATAGAAGACATTGAACAAATTATGAAAGACTCAGTTAAAGAAATAGAACCTTTTACATTAAAACTGGGTGGAACTGGTGTATTTCCAAATCAAAACTATATCCGAGTTGTTTGGATTGGAATAAAAGACGCAGAGATAATAGAAACAATTTCAAGAAGTATTGATGAAAGACTTTCACAACTGGGTTTCAAAAGAGAAAAAAGAGGTTTTTCAGCTCACCTTACTATAGGCCGTGTAAAAACAGCAAAAAACAAGCAGCTTTTATTAAAAGCAATAGAAAGGTACAAAGATTTTGAGTTCAGTACTCAGGAAGTAAACTCCATAAAACTAAAGAAAAGTGATCTAACCCCAAAAGGACCTATCTACACGACTCTAAGAGAAATAAAATTATAATCGGTGGTGAACGTCATAGAAAACTGGTTTTTAATAGTAGGATCACTAAATCTCATACTATTTATTGTTAGTTTGTTTTTATTTATGCCAAAAAAGATTTTTAAAACATCACCTTCAGAGTACTATCAGATTTTCACTTCTCATCTTAAGTATATTATACTCATTATAGGGATTGTTGTTTTTCATCTTGTTGAGGTAAACATACTAGATTCATATTTTACAAATCTTGTAGGTATAGACTTTGCAAGTAACATTCAAATGATGGAAAACGGAGTCGTCTATTGGTTTTCCCAGAATTGGACATTATCTCTTGTTTATTTTTTTGTTTTGATGTATATTGTAGTCTATCCATTTACATTATGGTTCTCACCACTATACTTTTTTCTTACAGACGACAAAAAGGCAATGAAGTCGCTTGCATACGGCCTTTTATTACTATATTTTATAGCTTTGCCGTTTTATCTTTTTTTTCCAGTAACAAATGTGTACACATTCTATGGAATTGAATCTGCGCTTGAATCGGTCATTCCAAATGTTGAACAATTTTTCTATTCAACAACTACATACAATAATTGCTTTCCATCGCTTCATGTGGCAATGACCCTTCTTATTGCAAAATCTGTATCTCTTACAAAAAACAAAAAATATACATACCTAGCTTATTTCTGTGCAATTTCAGTTATTTTATCGGTTATCTATTTAGCTATTCATTGGATAACAGATGTGATATGTGGCATTATACTGGCGTTTTCAGTATTCTACCTGCAAAAGCGATTTATGAAGGAGGAGTAAATGATAGTGGGCTCTGAAATAATTGAAAAACAGGTGTTGGAAAAAGTCACCCCCTCCCCCAAAGAAAGAAAAGAATTGGAAAATGTAATAAAACAACTTAAAGTAGAAGTTAAAAATGAGATAGAAAAAAGTAAGTCGCAGGTATCAATTGTACTCGTGGGGTCGACAGCAAAAGAAACGTATCTTAAAGACAGTGTAGATATTGATTTATTTCTTTTATTTTCAACAACAATTCCTCGAAGACAATTGCAAGAAACTGGCCTTTCAATAGGTAGATCTATTCTTAAAAATCAAGAAGAGTGTTTTGCCGAGCATCCATATATACGAGGAACATACAAGGGCGTTAAAACCGAAATTGTGCCATGTTATAAGATAGAATATGCGTCACAAAAATTGTCGGCGGTGGATAGAACCCCTCTTCATACAAGATATGTAAAAGAACATCTTTCAGAATCACAAAAAAAGGAAATTAGGTTATTCAAACAATTCTTGAAAGGTATTGGGTGCTACGGAGCCGAAGCAGAAGTCGAAGGTTTTTCTGGATATCTTTGTGAGATTTTAATCTTAGAATATTCCTCGTTTCAGACTTTAATAATCAACGCTCAAAATTGGCAACATGGTGAAAAACTATCATTAACTCAAGCTAAGTCCCCTCATTTTGATACACCGCTTGTATTTATTGACCCGGTTGATAGTGAAAGAAACGTTTCTTCGGCGTTATCGAAAGAAAAATTTGATATTTTTATACAGGCATGTAAAGAATACATAAAAAAATCATGTATCACGTTTTTCTTTCCAAATGAAGTAAAACCTTGGTCAATTGATAGGATTAAAAAAGAAATTGGGACAAGAGAAGTCATTGCAGTGAGAATTGAAAAACCCCCTATAATTCCAGAGAATCTCTATCCCCAAGTACGTAAGGCAGTTCGTTCAATAAAAGAGATGTATAGGCGATATGATTTTACAATACTTGATTCCAAATTTCATATCAATGATACTGCCATTTACATGATACTTTTCCCTGAAAAACGGACGATTTCAAAGACAATGTTGCATATGGGTCCACCCGTAAAAATGAAAAAAAACGCAGATGAGTTCATTCAAAGGTGGGCAGACAACCATAGAACTATTGGAAAACCCTTTGAAAAGGATAAACGATTTTATGTGGAGATAGAAAGGGAGTATACAGACATAAAAGATCTTTTGGAAGAAAACGTTAAAAATCTAAGCCTTGGAAAACATATTGATAAGATTGTCAAAAGAGATATCACAATTTTAGAACGAGATGATCTTCTAATAGATGACCTGTGCATATTTTGGACAGAATACCTTGATAAAAAGATGCCTTGGGAACGATAAGGCGTTATTATTACAATTTTTTTTGCGATTCTTATAGGAATATTTTTATTGTAATACTAGATTTGCATATGCAAATACATATGCAGCGGGATGGGATGAAACGTAAAACGATTATAGTAGCTGTCATTGTGACTCTACTTTTTACCAACTGCTTTAGCTTTCTCTCTCTTAATAAGAATTGCAGGGCAGCCCCAGTTACCCTCTATGTTGGGGAAGGTGAGCAATATACCACTATTTCAGCTGCTATTGAAAACGCTTCAGCAGGATACAGAATTTTTGTCTATAATGGAACATATTACGAAAACCTGACAATCGACAAGAAATTAGATCTTTTTGGCGAGGATCGAAGTATAACAATTATTAATGGAAATGGCAATGATAACGTAATCGCCATTAATGCCAGCAATGTCAATATAAGCCATTTTACAGTCAAAAACGGTGGAAGCACAGTAGATGATTGTATAATGCGAGTTAACTATGGAAATTCAATTATTACAGATAACATTGTATCGAACGGCTATCATGGCATTATTCTCAACAACTCGGATGGGCATCTGATTTATGACAATATAATAAGATATAACAGTGGTGACGGTGTCAGATTAAACCAATCAGATAGCAACGTAAATATTAGCTACAATACAATCACCTCAAATAACAATGGTATCTACCTCTATTCATCAGATGGAAATAAGATTTATAATAATGACATCAAAAACAATGACGCAAACGGCATTTTCTTCAATAAAACATGCGACAACAATTACATAGTAAACAATAATGCCTCCGACAATAATCATTCAGGTGTTTGTCTAAATGATTATAGCAACTATTCAACAATATCGAACAATAAAGTCTACAGCAATAATGACTCAGGGATAAAATTAGAAAACTGTAGTCGGAACACCATTAACAATGGTAACATAGTTAGTGGAAATACAAACTATGGCATTATGATCATTGGGTCAAACAACATAATACAAAGCAACATCATGTCCAATAATAACAAAGATGGAATGTATCTAACAGCTGATGACAATAATACTATCTCTGCAAACACATTTAGTTATAACACATTGGCAGGTATTCGACTTTACAACTCGACAGATGATTATATCTATGATAATGAAATATATAACAATACTGCATATGGCGTATATCTAGATTTTTTCACTAAGGAAAATCAAGTTAGTAATAATTATTTTCATGATAATACCCAAAATGCAATGGACAAAAGCACCAATCGTAATACATGGAACATAACAAAAACAAGTGCCACGAACATCGTTAGCGGGCCCTATAAAAGCGGGAACTACTGGGATGACTATGATGAAACGAGTGAGGGAGCCTCTGATAGCGATGGAGATGGTATCGCAGATAGTTCCTATACAATATATGCTTCTAATAAAGACAACGGACCATTACTTGATGTAACCTTACCAAGTATAAGCTCAATAGGAGTAACGCCTACTTCTCAACAATTAGGAAGTTACACAAATATTAATGTTACCGTTACAGACAACATAGAAGTCAGAAATGTGTATCTTGTTGTTACTGATCCAAATGCTAAGACAAGTAATTTCTCAATTACTCAAAATAGAACGGGAAGCACATACTACTGCAATAAACAATTTTCACCAGTTGGGACGTATAGTTTTTCAATAGCTGCAGAGGATCCTCGAAATTGGGCTACTTCAAGCAGCAACACATTTAATATAACCTCTGGTACACCACCAACAATAGTAGATAATTCCCCAAGTGCTGGCTCACCAAATAGCGCGTTTGTATTTTATGCAACTGTTACCGATGATGAGGACGGTGCATCGGATTTACAGGTGAATGTGATTTGGAATCACAGTAGCAAAGGAGCAAATCAATCAATGATAAACATAGCGGGCAACTTTTTTGAACGAACAGTAACACTCGATAAAAGTATAGACAGTTTAACATACAATTTCTACGCAGAAGATCAATGGGGCAATTCTGCCACCAGTGAAAGTAAAACAGTAACGATAACTGATACACAACCACCAGTAATTACTGTCAAAAGATATGGAGCTTCTTTTGATGACCTTCCAAATAGTTATACATTTGCTGTTACAATTGCAGATGACTCAGTAATTTCGGATGTATATATCGAGTATTGGTATGATGGTAGCGACAATATGACTGCTGATATGAATGTTGATACTTCAAAGGGAGATAATTACTATAAAAAAGTGATTATTCCAGAAGGTTCTCCAGAAAGAATATTTTGTGTAATCTATGCAAACGATACGTCTGATAATCAGAATAATACCAAGAATCCATTTGCTAATCTCGGTGGGCCGAATTCTGGTTTTGTTCTTGAGGAAGTAACCTTCAATGGAACAGAAAGTTTTGATCTCGATGGTACAATAACAGATTACTCTTGGGATTTTGGAGATGGAACAACAGGATCTGGCATCACCCCAACACATGCTTATAATTCAGATGGGAATTATACAATAGCACTCACCGTTACCGATGATGAAGGAAGAACTGGAACCAGTAGAGCAAGCATCGACGTTTCTGGGTTAACTCCTCACAAAATACCAACTGATCAACTATCTTTGGTAAACAATACATATAATATCGCCCTTGAAAAACAATTTTACTGCTATGATGCATATAGCACTGGGATAGTAGATACATTTTATGATCCAAACGGCGAGCTTTTTTCAGTACACACTGGTCACGTAAACATCAGTGGAAACATTTCATTTCTTTTATCAATAGGTGATGATGACATACCTGAATTTTTTTGGAATACTACCACCGATGAGATTATTTCAATATCACATAGTGTTGGAATAGTTGATAATGTTGCAATGGATGAAGAAAATGAACAAGTAACTAAGAATATAATAGTAAATAAGGCAAACTGGATTTACATTGAAATAGATGATGAATATCCCTACGCCACTTTAACAGTTATAACGGATAGTAGAACAATTTCTTCAGATTTTATATGGCGGAAAAACGATAAAATATATGTCTTTGATGATCCTGAGACTGAATATCAGTTCATTTTTGAAAATATCTATCCTGCAGTGGAATCCCCTACCTTCACTCCATCAGATGGCGGGGTAATTAATGAAGATAGTCCAACAATAACCATCTCGTATAACGTTCCAGTAACAATTACATCTGCTGTGTTTGGACCTTTCCAAGTGAAATCAGAATTCGTTACAACAGATAATAAGATATTTACTTACTCGCCACTACCATATTTGGAGGATGGAACGTATACGTTTGAAATCGATGCGCAGGCTGTGCAGGGAAACACTTTCATTTCCTCAAGTGTTGTATACTTTTACTTTGCATATGCAGCGCCTCCTCAAGAAAGTTTTATTGAAAAGAATTGGATGTTGATAACACTTGGTGCTGCAATTGCGGCCATAGCAGTCACTCTTATTATTTTTAGATACAAGCAAGTGACACTAGATGATTTCATCTATATAAAAAATAAAAAAATACTGCCTTTCTTTAGAACAATAATATATGGCCCAGTCAGCGTTAATGTGGATAATACAGATATTGCCAAAGCAGAATTCTATGTAGATGGCAAATTAAAAGAAACATTAACAAGTCCCCCCTATTTATGGAAATGGAATGAAAAAGCATTTCTAAAACATACACTTGAAACAAAGGTTTATGACCAAGAAGGGAACAGTGCTTCAAGTGGGGAAATGACGTTTTATATATTCAATCTATCTAAGCGTTAATATGAGCATGGATTTGATCGTCTAGTCAAATATGTAAATCTCACGAATTTTGGACAGAACTGGATGCTTTTGAGGTTTTTAAAACGATGATATTTTGATATATAACAAATATTGGATAAATATTTATATAATGCAACTAATTATATTAAATGACTATGTCGGTAACTATGAGCAAAAAAACCTTATTTATAAAGGGAATTGCCCTATTTATCTTTGTTTTGTTTATTATGATGAGCGCTATACCAGTTACAAGCGGAAAATTAGCTGTAAAAGTAAATAGGAAAAATATCACGGCACAGAATAATTCAGTACAAGAGACTTTTTTTGAAATTCCTCCAAGTGAACAGTGGAATAAAACATTTGGGGGAAATTATTCTGATCGGGGATTCTACTGTGAACAGACCAGTAATGAAGGATACATAATAACGGGTCACACATGGTCGTACGGGAATGGTGGTTATGATGTTTGGCTGATAAGAACAGATGCAGACGGTAATGAAGAATGGAATAAAACCTTTGGAGGAGAAAATGATGATGTAGGCATATCTGTTCACTTTACAATTGATGATGGGTACATCATAACAGGAAGTACAGATTCCTTTGGTGCTGGAAATTCAGATGTCTGGTTAATCAAGACAGATGCTTTCGGTAATGAAGAATGGAACAAAACTTTTGGAAAGGAATATAATGATTGGGGTTGGTCAGTTCATCAAACCATTGATAATGGATATGTTATAACAGGAATTATCGAACCATATGGGGAAGACGTGAGAGATCTCTGGTTAATCAAGACAGATGCTTTCGGTAATGAAGAATGGAATAAAACCTTTGGTGGGGTGGAAAATGATTATGGTTATTCAGTTCAACAAACAAGCGGTGGAGGATATTTAATTTTAGGAGAAACAAATTCGTATGGATCTGGTAGTGGTGATGTGTGGTTGATTAAGACAGATACTAATGGAACTGAAGAATGGAACAAAACTTTCGGCGGAACAAACCATGATGCTGGTATATCCATGCAAATAGAGCAAGATAAGGGGTATATCATAACTGGTATAACAAGATCGTTTGGTTTGGATTCTGGTGATGTTTGGTTAATTAGAACAGATGTTTTTGGAAACGAGCAATGGAATCGAACCTTTGGAGGAACAAGTTATGATTGTGGTGCGTCAATTGATACAACAGAGGATGGGGGTTTTATCATATGTGCTATAACCGAGACTTACGGAGTTGGTGAAGAGGATGTTTGGCTGATAAAAACAGACTCCAGCGGTAACGAACAATGGAATAAAACATTCGGAGGAACAAATGAGGACTGGGGTTATTCTGTTCAGCAGACAACCGATGGAGGGTACATAATAGGTGGTTGTACAATGTCTTACGGTGTTGGAAATATGGATGTTTGGTTGATAAAAGTAGCAGCGAAAGCCGAATTAAAACTAACATTTTTCTTCGGTTACGTTACTAATATTATTCACATGGAAGATTTCATTAGGTTTAATGCACAAAATCTATTTTATCTGGTTTTTCAGCCTTTAAATTTTGGAGGTTATAAGTCTAGTAAAGAGATAATAGCAAAACAGGTTTTAGCATTAACCATCGAAGGAAATCCAGGTATTATCCTTGGATTTTATAAAACGTCTTTATTATAAGGTATATCTCCCTGTACTTTTCGCCCAGTAAATAATAACATTGGGAGATTCCTAATCCTAAAGACTTAGAATTTTAGATAGGCAGTTTTATAGTAAATTTACTTCCTTTTCCAACCTTACTTTCTGCCCATATCTCGCCATTGTGCTTCTTCACTATCTCTTTGCATATAAATAAACCAAGCCCCGTTCCTTCATTTTTCCGATCTTCGCCCGTATATGCCTGGTAAAACTTTGTAAAAATCTTCTTAGTTTCATCACTTGAAATGCCAATACCTGTATCTTCAACATAGATGAAAAGGTGTTTCTCTTTTTCTTCAGCCATTAGTGTGATAGATCCGTAATCTGTAAATTTGATAGCATTTCCTAAAAGATTCTTCAAAACTTGTGATATACGATAGTTATCACAGACTATTTTTGAGAGATTCTTTGGTATTTTCCTAATAAATCTCAAATTCTTAGTTTCAATGTCGGGTTCTATATCTTCTGTTGCATCATCAAATATCTCTGTCAAATCACACTTTTCTATATTAAATCTCATTGTATCTGTATCAAGTCTCGATACATCTAAAATATCGCTTATTAAACGCATTAATCTTTCAGCATTTCTTAGCCCTACTCTTGCCCAGTTCTTAATTTTTTCATTGGCATCTTTATCTGATTCAATCAATTCTAAATAGCCTTTTATTGGTGTTATCGGAGATTTGAGTTCATGTGCTGCGATGTTCATAAACTCGGTTCTAAGTTTTTCGGATTGTTTCAATTCTCTTTCTATTTTTTTCCGTTCAGAAATGTCCCTTATTGTACATTCTATACCAATAAAATTACCATCTTTTTCCAAAGGAGCGATATTTGCCTCGACGGGAATTTCATATCCGCCATCGTGAATAATATCTAATCCTATATTTTCCACTTTCTTTTCTTTTTTCCTAACATCAAGAAATACCTGTTGAAATAGGTACACAGATGATTCGGAAAGATAGTCTCTAAATGGAGTTGCCAGGATATTGCTTTTTCTTCTCCCTAAAATTTTTTCGAGAGAAGGATTTATATATGTTAAACGACCGAGTACGTCGGTAGTAAGAACACCATCGGCAGATGTTTCTGCGAGCACACGATACTTTTCTTCTGATTTCATCATCTTGTCCCATACTTGTCGACGTTGGGTAATATCCTCCATTGTTGTATGAACCGACATTACGTTTTTATCTTTATCAAAAGAGAAATGATCATGTATGATAAATATCCGTTCTTCTCCATCTTTAGTTACATATGTTCTTTCATGGCCTCCTGTGTATGGTTTTTTCTTCAATATTTTTTTCTCAAACGAATCTTTAGCTGACTTTTTCTCACTTTTGATAACAAAATCAAAAATTGATTTTCCAATAACTTCCTCTTTTGTGTATTTTAATGTTTTACACCATTTTTCATTTACAGAGGTTATTTCACCGTTTGGTGATAAAGTATGATAAGGAATTGGAGCATTTTCATATAGTTGTTTAAATTTTTTTTCAGACTCTTCCAAGGCATCTTTTATCCATTTTTGATAGGTTATATCATTAATGACACCTATAGAGCCAATTACCGTCCCTGCATGATTTTTTAAAACACTTAACGATAAATCAACGTCAATTAATTCATTATTCTTTTTTAGAATCTTAGTTTCTATAGAATGCTGCATGCCTTTTTGCCGTACATTCTCTGATCGTATTTTCTTCCATTCTTCAGGTGGGTATAGAGATTCCACAGGTTTCATGTATAGATCGTCTTTATTCATTCCCAGTAAATCTTCAGCATACTTATTCCAAGAGACAATCCTCTCATTTTTATCGGTAAGTGTTATTGCGACAGCGGAATTTTCAAATATTGTTTTGTACCTTTCTTCAGATTCTTTGAATTTTCTCTCCGATGTTTTCAATTTAGTAATGTCTTTGATAATCCCTATTGAACCTACATTCTTCCCTCCAGAACCTTTGAGAACACAAAGAGATATCTCTACTTCAAAGGGACCTTCGTTTTTCCTAATCATTCTGGTTTCTATTCGATATTTAATTCCTTTTTTTCTCACATTTTCTGCTCGTATTTTTTGCCATTCTTCTACAGGATAAAGCGTATTGACTGGTCTCATGTATAATTCTTTTTCATTCATGTTAAAGAGTTCTTCAGCATACTTATTCCAAGAGACAATTCTCTCATTTTTATCGGTAAGTGTTATTGCGACAGCAGAAGTTTCAAATAATATTTTGTATACTTCCCCAAAATCAAAAAGTTCACCAATACCCCCCTCTGTTTCTAACCCATTTTTTAAGAATGTACCTGTCTTGTCAGAGGTCTCATGCAATGTTTTCTCTGGGATCTTTAATTGTTCATAGCTACATTGTGACTTAGTATTAAGCTGCCCTAATTTTTCCTCTTCTCTTAGTTTCTTTATGATATCAGATTCATTCTTCATTTTTCTCTGCTCCAATGTAGTTTTAAATTATTTTTTAGTTATTCTTATATAACATAAATTCTAAATTACTCATCTCTTATTTTGCATCCCATCATATTGCAAACGTTTTATGTTTTAATCATTTAATAAATCTAATCTTTTAATATATTGTCAACTTTTTTCAGCAATGTTTCCTTATCAAATGGTTTCATTATGTAATCCGCTAGCCCCTCATCTAAAAGTACCTGTTTTCTTTTATCTGATATCTCCAGTACACTCATAAAAGCTACTTTGATTTCACTGTTTTTCTTTTTAATGCGATTGAAGACGTCCCATCCACTCATTCCTGGCATCATAATATCTAAAAGGATCAAATCTGCTGTTTCTTTCTCAAGTTTTCTAAGACATTCTTCACCACTATATACAGGTATGACACTATAACCGCCGAGTTCCAGAACTGTTCTAGTAAGATCAACTATGTCTGGCTCATTGTCTACAACCATTATTTTTTTCATTTTCTCCTCATCCTTTTTCGTCATTTTGATATAATGAAGCAATATATAGTTAAATCGCTTTTTAAAAGTAATCTTTCGTTTCTTTTAAATTTACCGTTCTGAACAAATCTGTAACTAAACTCCTTGGTATAAACAAAGGAAAAGTATAAGTTCTAATAAAAGATGTAGTTTTTCTAGTGTGATGGGATTGCCATGGATAAAAAAGACAATATATTTGTAAAACTTCAGATAGAAAAGGATACTCGATCTGGAGGTTTGACACTGGGAATCTATTTTGATAGAAACGCGCCTAATCTCTCAACAGAGAAAGACACCGTAAGTTGGTCTCCAACGCTCGAAGAAATAGATTTTATTACAGAAACTTTTGAAATGATATCAAACTGTAAAAGTCAATATCGCCAGCGTGACGACAATATAAAAAATATCGAAACCCCTTTTCGCTCTCAAAAGAAAATAGAAGAACCACCTACTGGAAAAACTGAATCAAAATTAGATGAATTTGAACCCTTTGAAACCGATGACGATGCTGAAGAGAACACGTTTCAACCTAGTACAAAACCAGAAGACACCGAGGAAAAAATATTTGTTCAAGCAAATGAAGAAACCATCGATGAGGTATTAACAAGAAAAAAGGGAGAACCAGTTGAAGAATTTGTAACTGATGCAGATGAAAAAACTATTATCGACAAAGTATTAAAATCAAAAATCAAAAATAAAAAATGAGTCATACTTCCCAAAATCGAACCTAAAAATTAAATTGAAAATTTTGTGATATGTAATCTATAATAAAATTCTTTCAGGGATATTATATTTTTTACAAAGCTTGTACATCCTCTTGTCTAACTCTGCTATGTATTTTTCATCGGGTTTGAGATCGTCTTTATATAACTCATCATATTTAGACAAAAGGTGTGGATAATGGTTTTGTATAATATCTTTGAAAACGCTTTTTTGATCTCCTTTCAATTCCAAATGTTTATGTAAAAGATATTGTGCATTCGAACTTTTTGCTGCTTTTACAACGTCCTCCAATTCAGATTCAACTATGAGTGGTAGTACCGGCATCAATGCAAGACCTGTTTCGATTCCATGTTCCATGAGTGTTTCTACCATCTGTAATCTCTCTTTGGGTGAAGGCACGTTCTCTTCAAAAATCTGTGAAACATTTTTGTCAAGCGATGTTATACTAATCGTTACCACACACTGCATATTTGACAATAGATCGATATCCCTCAGAACTAAGCTAGATTTTGTAAGTATGTGACATGGAAAATGGTGTTTGTTAATGGTTTTCAATAGATTTTTGGTAACCTCGTACTTTTCTTCAGCTTTTTGATATGGATCATTAACAGAGCCAATTATTATAATCCCTCTTTCCAATTGTTCTAATTCTTTTTCAAGTATTTCAGTAGCATTCATCTTAACGTAAATTGTCTTATCAAATGATGAATCACAGTATAGACATCCAAATTCACAGTTTTGAAATGGATCAGTGCAGTACTTTCCCTTAAAAAGCATATCTGGTTTTGTTATTTTTTTTATTAATGAGTCGCAGGTAATCGGTCTATACTCCATTACATTTCCTCAGGTGCAGAGATTCCCAACAACTGAAGAGCATTGTCGAGAACGATTCTTGCTACATCGACTAAGGTTATTCTTGATTTTCCCAGCATAGTATTTTTTTCTGAAAGGACTGGGCAATCCCTATAGAACTGATTAAATTTTGATGCAGTTTCATAGAGATAATTTGCAATTATGTGTGGCTTATAACTACTGCTAGCATCTTCGATAAAAAGCGGAAATCTGGCTAGTTGTTTTATTAATTTAACTTCTGAATCATGTGTCAGAGTATTTGAATCAAATTCTCTTTTCTCATCTTTAATTTTTGATAAAATACTACAGGCGCGTGCATGTGCATATTGAATAAACGGTACTGCGTTTCCTTCGAAATTCAATGCTTCTTCCCATTTAAAAACAATGTCTTTCTCTGGTTGAACCTTTATAATATTGTATCTTAATGAGCCGATTCCTACCATTTCTGCAATTCTTTTCATCTTGCTTTCAGAAAGTTCATTACCCCTTCTTTTTTCAACTTCCATATACGCCCTCTCAATACACTCATCTATGAGCTCATCTAGATATACGACACGGGCTCGCCTCGTTGACATTTTTCCACCTGGGAGGGAAACAAATGCATAAAATAATACCCAAGGCAAAATCTTTGTATCGAGTAATTTTAAAGCAATCTCTACTTGTTTTGATTCAAGTTTATGGTCCTCACCAAGAACATTTATGAGCAAATCAGCATGCTTTGCCTTCCATTGATGATATGCGATATCTCTAGTGGCATATAGTGTTGTACCATCTTTTCTTAAAAAGAAGAATTTTGTATTTCTCCCTTTTATTCCAAATGGATCTAAATCCAGATAAAAGGCACCGTCTTCCTCATGGCAATACTTTGTTTTTTTCAGTTTATTTATTACTTGTTCAACGCTTTTATTCCTAACAAACATTGATTCAGGAATGTACTTATCGATTTGTATATTGACGCGTCCCAAACTTTCGTTTATTCCTTCCAAGACAAGTGCATATGCCTTATGAACAAGCTCTATAGTTTTACTTTCTCCATGTTCAGATCTCTTAACGATTTCACCAATTTCTTCAGCAATTTTTCCGTCCTTTTCCATTAGTTCGTTTGCTGCCTGGTAGAACCCAACATTCTGATGATCGGGTTTATCATATTCTGACTTTGGAACGTTCTTGGAATCTAAGTTATTTAATCCCCAGGTAAGAATGGCAACCTGTTTTCCCATATCATCAAGATAAAACTGTGACTCTACATCATACCCCGCCGCTTTGAAGATTCTCACAAGAGCATCACCGATGATGGGATTTCTTGCCCTTCCAACATGTAAGGGGCCGTTTGGATTAGCTGACGTATGTTCGATAATGACTTTTTTGTTCTTCTTTGGCAGATATCCATATTTTTCCTGTTTTTCAAGAATAGATTTTACTGTCGAGGTTTTAAGATTTTTACTATCGATAAAAAAATTTACATACGCGCCCTTTGTTTCGACTTTTTCAATCCATTTGCTCGGTTCAATTTTTTTAGCGATATCTTTTGCTATATCTTTTGGTGATTTTTTTAGTACAGGTGAAAGAAAAAAACATGGAAAAGCAAAATCGCCCATATTTTCTGGGGGACTCTCTAATACTTTGGTAAGTTCTTCTCCTCCTAAAAGTTTTTTATAAGACCTTGGTGTCAATCCAATATGTAATTGAGATAATGCATTCTCTAATGCCGATAGTATTTCTTTTCTAGCTTCATCCAAAGGATAAGTCATATAGTGTGGGAATTGATACTATATTTAAAGGGTTTTTGTAATCAATTCCAAAGAATTTTTTAAATCCTTATCTTAAATTGTTGGTATATTTATATGTTTAAGTATATATTATTTATCAACAGATAATTTTTTAAACCAACCCTTGTTAATTAAATTATAGGGAGAAACATATGAAGAACAATATCAAAAAAATCATCTTACATTTTGAGACTTTATTTGTAACCACTGTCTTACTATTGACCGCATTTTCTGTTTTGGCCGTTGCAAATAGTAATAATGGATATGACCAAATTACAAAGACATATTCATTTGAGGTGCCTACCATACAGCAAGTGATTATTAATGATGCTAATTATGATCGGATAGTAGTGCAGAATTCACCAGGATATGGTAACCCTGGAGAGTATAATTTACCTGCACATGGGGTATATCTTCTTCTCAACCAAGGGGTGGAAATTACAGATATCGAAGTCGTTCCGGGGGAAAGAGTTTTTTTAGGTTCTGGTTTCAATGTTGACCTTGTTAAAGAACCTGTTGAATTACTAAACATTGATTCGGATTCTCCCAATATTCATAATGAATTGGTTGACCGTTCTGATGATCCCTACCCAGATACGTTATATACTCGGGTAGGAACATATAGTTTTCGAGGATATGAAATTCTTGTTTTACTACTACACCCTGTTCAATATATACCCGAATCTGGAGCACTCTATTATTTTAGGGATATGACTGTGTCTATAAAAACTGTTGAAAACAATCAAAGAAATCTGTTGTTCAGAAATTTGGAAAAGGATGAAATTGAAGCAACAAAGAAAGTCGATAATCCTTTAGCGGTTTATTCGTACACTAAAAATACAGCACATTCTCCTTCACCAGATACGTATGATCTCCTTATATTAACTACCGATGAATTGAAGGATTCTTTTAAGCCTCTAAAGGATGCACATGATGCTACCGGAATAGCAACAGAGATTAAAACACTAAGAGATGTCTCACTATTCCCCGGTTTTGTCACGTCTAAGGATATTAGAGATTTTATTAGAGATGAATATAGAAAGAACGGAATTGGGTATGTTCTCATTGGCGGAGATGACGATGTTATCCCTGCACAAGAGCTTTGGGTGCAAGCATGGAACAATGGAGAGACAACCTTTATGCCGTCTGATCTCTACTATGCATGTTTGGATGGACCATATAACTATGACGAAGACGACAGATGGGGCGAGCCAAATGATGGTAAGAATGGCCAAGATGTGGATCTCATTGCAGAAGTGTATGTTGGACGAGCCTGTGTTGATAATGTTACTGAGGTAAATAATTTTGTTGATAAGACAGTAGCATATATAGATACAGGTGCCTATTCTAATGGAAACACGTTAATGGTTGGCGAGTACTTATGGTCTGGTCCAGATACTTGGGGCGGCGATTATATGGATGAACTTATTGACGGATCAAGCGCCAATATGTACACGACTGTAGGTATCCCTTCAAGCAACTATACTATCGATACCTTATATGATCGGGATTGGCCTGGTAATGACTGGCCAAAATCACAAATTATCAGTAGAATAAATGATGGTGCACGCATCATAAATCATCTGGGACATTCGTCCTATGAATACAATATGAAGATGATCAACGACGATGTTTCTTTTCTTACAAATAATGATCCTTGTTTTATATATTCGCAAGGCTGCAATGCAGGTGGTTTTGACAATGGTGATTGCATTGCAGAGTATTTTACCGTAAAGATAGACAACGCTGCATTTGCTGTTATAATGAATGCTAGATATGGGTGGGGCGTTAAGGGGAGTACCGATGGAGCTTCACAACGATTTCACAGACAGTTTTGGGATGCAGTCTTTGGTGAAAACATACCTGAGATTGGCAAAGCCAATCAGGATTCCAAGGAAGACATACTATCCCACCTTTATTATCCCTGTTTGAGGTGGTGTTACTATCAGTTAAATCTGTTTGGTGATCCAACCCTTGCTTTCTACAATAATGAAAATAACCCGCCGAATAAGCCAGCAAAACCTACTGGTGTAAAAAAAGGAGCAGTTGGAGAAGAATATAACTTTAGTACATCTACTACCGACCAAGATGGAGACATGATATATTACAAATGGGACTGGGGTGATGGATCATTTAGTAGCTGGCTTGGTCCATTTAACTCTGGTGAGGAAATCAGTATAACACACCAGTGGTCCCGATTGGGTATATATAATGTTAAGGTTAAGGCAAGAGATGAGCATAGGGATGAAAGTGATTGGTCAGATCCACTATTGGTTTCAATGCCGATGAACCAGCAATCACAGAACTGGTGGTTTTTACAGTTCTTGCAGAATCATCCAAGGATGTTTCCGATATTAAGGCACCTGCTGGGTTTATAGCTGGGTATGTGGTCCATATCTAGTAATAATCATCTCACAGGTTTAGAGTAACGATTATTTTTGGTGTTTGTATATTTTGTCGTGATGGTCATAATCTTCTAAAATGACGGTTTTTGTTTCTTCATCGATTGAAAAAGTCAAAACAAAATGTCTATCGATGTGAACTCTCTTCCAATTATTTAAAGGATATCTTAGATTTTTATATCTATTAGGATCGATAACGATCTCTTCAGATTTCTTTGCAATACTTTCCGCCTGCTTAGGATCCCTCATTCCTAACTTAACCAATTTCTTCTTTAGAGATGGTCTAATGTCTAGGTTGTACATTTTTACTTCAAACCCATCATCTTCCTTAGATCCTTAGGGGTTCCAACTCGAACAGGTTTTTCCTTCATTATTTTTTTAGCCCTTTCAATATATTCAGGTCTAAGTTCAGGTTCAAGAATTTCTTGTTCATATTCTTTAGCCATGATGTCAATTGCTTGACTTTTGTCTCTGAGGCCATATTTGGCTTTAAGAATATTTAAAATCCTATTTGTATTTTCTTTAATGTTTATGATGGCCTGCACCATATTAATGTCACCTTAATATAATATATATACAGCATTAATATATATAGTTTTTTGTCAAACGTTAAATCTTATTACGGAGAACATAATCAAAAGCCACTGGCAATTTATGGGGCCCACGGGGTGAACTTTCAGCATTGCATTTAACAAACAATTATTCAATAGTTTGGCCCTCAGGTTTTTAGAACGGTTTCCACGAATATTTCCAATTCTAAGGCATCTGCTGGGATTATAAGATTGATTTCTGTCAGGTGAAAACAAATTTACCCTATATACTGTAGTTCATCAGGTTTCTCTCTTACCATTGATTCCATTTCATTTAACTGTTTAGCGATCTGCTCTATTTCCTTTGCCTTTTCTTCTAATCGAGAAAGATCGATATCGACATTCGTTATCTTTGTTACAATCTTCAGAACTGCTTTTGCACTTTTTGGATCTACCAGATACCCTGGTGTTTCTCCCATGAAACAAGCTCCTTCAAAACCTCGTAGTTTACCAAGGCCGAGTAGCAAACCACTGGCGCCTATTATACCCCCACCAGGTTCGTTTTTCTTGAAAACCGCTCCATATTTTTTAATCGTTTTAACAAGATGTTTATGAGTAGTTGCAAATAAGACCTTTGGCTCTTTTATTTCATGTCCAAGACCATATCCACCTAGCGTATACATCTGTTTGACGCCTAATTCTTCTATTACATCTAGTATAGACTCCACAAGCTCATATTGACCTTGTGAAGATAGACCCTGGTAATCTCCTGTTAAAAGGATCAAATCACTTTGATTCTTTTTCTTTGCTTTCCGATAGTAGAACTCGTTATTTACTAGTTTCACTGTCCCATCTGCATTTATGAAAACTTGTGGTGGAAAATCTTTGCTATACAGTTCTGCAAATTTTTTTGCTTTCGTTGTCTCTATTAAATGCTCAACGGCTAGTTTTCCTACATTTCCAATACCGGGTAATCCCTCTATAAAAATAGGATCTTTTAGACTCGGTTTTTTATCAACATATCTAACGGTTACAGTTTCCATTTTTCATCCTTTCTTTTCCAATTTTTTTAGTTCTCTTCTATATTTCCCGTAATGATCTTGTGGCGAAAACCTTGCTGGCTTTTTCAATATGGTTTTCTCCTTACACTTACTGCAAATTTTATCAAGCGTATAGCTATTACATTTCTTACAGTACAATATTTCTGACATTATTCTTCTAGTTCACGCTTGAATTCACATTCACCTTTATACTTACTAATATGTTCTGTTACCCTCTCCATAGCCTTTTTCATTTGACCTTCAGCAACCTTATAATCAGGTGCTTTAACTGTTATAAGATAACGAGGTGCCCCAATATATTTTATTTGTATCTCCACATCTTCATACTCGCTTTGTTCTGCGAGAGTTAAAGCATCACGGATATGTTTTATACCTTCTGAATCCCACGAGGTTATCATTATAAGACCTTTGATTTCAACAAATGGAATTGATATATTATCTTTTGATATTGCCTCAAATTCTTTTAACCAACCACCATCAAATCCATCATTTTTTAAAGTGTTACAATCATATGCACATTCTTCAAATGCACCATAAAGGGAGCCATATTTTTTAATTAGATTATTACCAAATTCCTTATAACATTGTTCTGCAGATTTTCCAATGCTTTCTGCAAACATTTCAAAAAGTTTTTCTGACTTTTGATTGTTTTTCCATTCCTGTATCTTTTCCCTTCTTTGATGATCGTTTACCCTTTTTAGTGAAAGGTCAATGTGGTTCTTTGCAGCATCTACACGCAACACCTTGCAGACAACTTTTTGTTTTTCTCGAACGTAGTTACGAATACGTTTTACCCAACCAGTTGCTATCTCAGAAATGTGAATAAATCCTTCCTTATAGGGATATTCGTCAAGAGAAACAAATGCACCGAAACCTTGCACTTTATTAACTGTTCCAACAACAAGATCTCCTTCTTCAGGGTAATTCTTTTTTAACATACAAATATTCCTATTCAACAGTTTCTAAAATCTTTCCTTTTATTTTCGCCTTCCCACCACTGGGAGTAGCAAGTTTACTGCCACATATGTGACACAATATTGTAGTACTGCACTTATCAAATATAACTTGTTCATTCTCACAATCATTACATCTTACTTTAATGAACTTACTTTTTGGTTTTTGCATAATTTATTCCCCCACCTCAAACTTTTTTGACCTTATGCTTGGGGGTTGATGTATCTTATGACATACATTGCAGGCGTATCTTAATGCTACACGTCTGCTTGTTTTTTCCCTGCCTTCTGGCTTTGGTCTTGGAAATCCTCTATAGCCTTTCATTACTCGTCTAAATCGCCTCTGACCTTGTTTCAGTTCGCTGGCTTTTTTCTTTTTTATTCTTTCAACATCGTGTATCGTATGCTTTTTGCAGAATGGACAGTATCTCTTAATTTTCCGAGGCTTTTGCATATGAATCACAAATCGATTGAATGGGTAATAAGGAGGTGATATAAAAATGTAAGGTGTGCTATTTTATTTGTTTTACTACACCTCTTTTTACTAAAGGGTCTTTCATTTCTTTTGATACGGTCAGAACATCATTTTTTCGCAGTGAATATGTTTTCATATCTGTTCCAACAAATTCTGGTATATCTTCTAATACTCTTACAATAGGATTGGTATTTCTTTTTTTCTCTTCTTTTTTAAATGTTTCTGTTTTCAGTTCATCTTTTTTAACTTCATCTGACTTTTCTTCTAAGATTTTTTTACGTGAGAGAATAATTTGCTCTATAAGAGACTCGTATAATTTTTTTTCAATATCTAATGCATTTTTTAAATCTGGTTTTGCACCACGGACTTTTGAAAGTGCAGCTTGTACTATCTTTTTTTCTCTTAGCTCATATATACCAAAAGCAAGTTTTTTTGTATTTTGAATTTCATCATTAAAGAGCTTGATCTTTTGAGAGTTCTCCTCCTGTTCTATGATACTATCAAGATTTTTTAAATATTCTGAAAGTTTATGATAAAAATTTACATCAATTTTTGTAAGCAATGGAGAGGTTTTTTCTAGTTGTTGAATTCGTCTTAGGGTTTTGTAGCTTATTTCGTTTCCTTCCATTTTGTCCAAAATATCACATAATGACCTATGTTAAATAATTTTAGTTAAGTAGTAGCATGCAAGTATTCAACTTTTTATTCTAGACCCGTTGCACTAATTTTAAAAAAAGCCTTTTTATCTTCAGGTTGAGATCGATGTTTCATAATAGTAGCCTGTCTTTCTCCGATGCCTGTTTTCTCTAGCTTGATTATCGTTTTTGCCATATGTTCAGTGTCTCTGTTTGTGAATGGCTTTATATCACCGTTTTTATCAGTATACACCTGTTCAGTCAAAACCACGTAAAGATCCTTTTCTCTCGCAGCTATTTGTAGATTTGCCACTTGCCTTGTAAATGAACGCATTGCACCTTCCATATCATCTTCTAAATTAACGCGATAAAACATGTTTATTGTATCAACAACAATGAGTCCAATGTCTTTAATTTTAATGGCGCCATGGATCATTTTCTCCTGATTTTCAAAAGATGCAGGGCTAAAAAAGAGAATGTTGTCTAGTATTTTTTTGTAATCATAATTATTAGTACACATCTGTTTCAGCCTTTCTACAGAAACACCTTCTGTATCAATATATGCTACCTTGCTTCCCGCTACAACACATTCTCTGGAAACTTGTAAACATAAATTTGTTTTACCAGCTCCAGCTTCTCCATATGTTTTTGTAATTATGCCGCTTTCAACTCCGCCCCCAAGGAGATCGTCGAGAGGCTTACAACCTATTTTTAATGTACTCATCTCAAACTTAGTGAGTAGAATAGTGAATAAAAGGTTTTTTAGTCATTCAAGTACACTCATTCTAGGTAATTAGAGGGTAACAGAATTTGTTAAACCGTTCCTAACACACGTTTTGTTTATATAATGCATCTAGAAAGCTTATACAGGACCTTCCTCAAATTCTGCGTTGATGAAGAATATGCCAACTCGTCCAGTATAGTTGTTAGCGAATGTTAAACGCTTAAACAAATGTATTTCAATGATAGAAGGTACATCAAATTTAATTTCTTCTTTTATTACGTTTCCAGCTAAATCGTATACAGCAACACTAAATGTAGAGGATGGTCGCCAATACTGTTTAATTTTAACTATTAAAGCATAAAAGGATACATTTTGTTCATCAAATTGCCGTCCACAAATTAATCCTTTGACAGAGTATGTGGGGGGTATAGTCAAAACAATTTCGTATGGAGGTGTATTATCTGTAAACGCCAGTCCATCGTTTATATAGAACTCTACATAATCCACACCACTCGTAGCATCATCACATGTTACTGTAATTATGAGATACCATATACCATTCTCGTAGTATAGTTCCCAATTGATATCTATTGTAGGTGGTGTTTGGTCAATCTTAAAGTAGGCTAATGCTGGGTCTGACCAATTCCCCTCATGATTAACAGCACGCCACAATAGCTCATGAAATCCATCCTCACACACTTCAAACAGTTCAGTATACAACGTCTCTTCCCCACCATCTAGGGTGTAATACACTGCTGCGATTTCCTCAGGATCATACACAAACGTTATTGTAACACAACTGACATACCATCCATTCTCACCCATCGTACCATCAAAAACAGGATGCAGGTCTAAAGGCATCAGGATAAAATCATAAGTAGTGTTCTCTGTGATACCTAACAATACCCACTCTGTTTTGTAGCCCTCCTTAGAACAAGTAGCATTCTTCAGACAATAGCATATTGGGATGTTGGTAACGTGATAATATCCAGAGGAATCGGTGTAGTTCTCTCCGTATGTCTCATGGAAGTACACCCGTACTCTTGCCCCCTCTATTGGATTCATGGAGGTATCATTGACGTAGCCTGACAAGCTGCCGTTATAGATTGTGGTCCTAGATGTAGCTGTATCTGATTCACTAGAAATAATTTTTGTAATAATATCTCCAGCATTTGCAGCACTATTAATTCCATTCTCCTCACCTATACTGTAGGTAACATTTGCCCCAAAGAACAAAACAATTACAATTAAGATAATTCCTCTTTTAAGCAAACTATTTTCGCTCATCTTTTTCCCCCTTTCAATATAATAAGAAACTTGTGTTATATAAATGTTTACAACATATTAGCAACATATTAGAAAAATCCATTCTTAAGATCCTGTTATAAATACATAATAAGAGATGTACTTTAGAATTACCATTTCTCGATATAAACTCCCTCTTTCAACGAGAAGGATTGGGCCCTAAGAATATGATTTTTTCATTTTGACATTTTAACACGATAGCTTTAAATATAATTAGTGACAAACTTTGGCACGCTAAATAATATCAGTATAAACGAAGAGGTGGAAGGAGAAGGTAATTCACCATGGATTTGACTAAATTAACTCAACCAGTATATCAAACACATTCTCGCAGATTCATCGAACTGGATGTACTTCGAGGTTTTGCTATTATCTTTATGATTTTTCTTCATATAATGTGGGATTTAGATTATTTTGGGTTTATTCCCATGAATACCCAAATATATCAGTTCCAAAAGATTGTACCTGCAATGTTTTTTGTGCTATTAGGTATGTGTCTAGTCGTAAGCAAAAATAAGAAACTCAATCAACCTTCCTTCGACGAAAAAAGATATAACAAACATCTTTTTCTGCGTGGGTTAAAAATATTTGGCCTTGGTATGATTATAACAATAATAACGATGATATTCATACCAGATAGACCGATAATCTTTGGAGTATTACATTGTATTGGTTTTTCAATAATATTGAGTATACCGTTTCTTAAATTCAAATCCTACAATATCTTGTTTGCAACATTGATAATTCTTACAGGTATCATAATGGGTCAATATACAATTGAAAACCCAACAGTTCTCCATCTTGCAGTTGGATTGCATCAATCTGACATCGCCCAATATACCATTGATTATTTTCCATTATTTCCCTGGTTTGGCGCCTGTTTGTTTGGAATTGCACTTGGACACTTCTTATACAAGGGCAATGAAAGGAGATTTAAGATTCCTGATCTATCAAAATACAAGCCTGTTACAATGTTTTCATGGCTTGGACAGCATTCGTTAGCCATTTATCTGTTTCACCAGCCGGTAATTGCAGGGACATTATTCATTTTTATGATTTTCTAGTACATTTTAAAAAATGAATAAACAACGACTCTATACAAATGTCATTTTTATTCCATACACCATGCACCAGATGAATGCCGGCAGGCAAGATAATGTTTCAGGAATCGCGATGCCCTCCCATGGTATCAAGAAAATAGTTGAACAGATAGCTATTAATGCAAAAAGTGTTGCAAGTATGCCCATTGTACGTTCAGATTGATCTCGTATTATTGTTAGTCCAATTATTAAGAATGATATCGCAAGTAACATAAAAAAAGCTGCTGAAACAATAAAATGTAGTGTATAGACTGTTTCAGGAAATATTCCTATCCCAATAAGAGCAAGTGAGCTTAAACTAAGTATATATGCCCCCGTTTTGTTTTGCAATATTTTTATCAATCCAAGTGAAAACACTAGAGCGAGAATTCCTCCGAGTATCATGCCAGAGTTGAAGAATATCGCAGAGATACCCTCAATCCCAAGGTCACTAAAAGCATGTTCTGTGAACCTAAACCATGGTGAATGCGATAATGCAAGTCCGATGCACAATAAAACAACGATGGGGATCAATATTCCACAAATGCCTGCTATTCTCGTTATTCTATTTTTTTCTAGATTTGATTTTTTCGCCATCTATAATATAATTGGACTTATATTTATTTATATTTTTTTATTTAATTTTGCTTTGATATTATAAAGCTACAAAAAATATATTGGTTTGTAAATTATCCAAGAATCTGATCAAATCTATAATCTTCCCACTTTCTCTTACCTAAAACGATTTCCAACTCTATAGAAGTTATAATCGGTATCTTATATTGAAGATAGTCATCAATTGCAATTCTTGGACATGCTGTAGAAACAAAACAATCTATGTCACCAAAACCTTGCAATGAAACAGGCGAAAAATTATCCATTGCAATAATTAAGGATTTCTTATTAAAAGCATCAACCATCTCTTTGATATTGTGAGCTAAATCCATTCTTTGTTGGCCTCGTTTCAAACCAACCAAAATCCCAAACTTCTTTGCATTTTTCGAATTGGCAATTGCCCCATATCTCTGTCGTAAAATAATATCCTTTAATTCATCTAGCTCTTGTTTTTTTACCGAATTTGTATATGGATCAGCAGCGATAACAGGTTTTTTTGAACTCAGCAAAAGACCTACAGGATGAAACGTACCGCTTCCAATAAACAAAAAGCAGTCCACCTTATCTATAATATTCATACCTGCAGAGAAATCACACCCTAAAATCTGACCTTTTGTAGATATCCTCGCATCCCCAGCAGATAGGATAGGTTCAAAATTGTTTTTTTGTAAAATATTCTCTACAGTATCTAACGTATGAAGATGTTGTGCTGTTGCAACAATGCCAATTCTTTTCCCTTCTAAAAAAGATAAGGATTTTTCAACAGCTTTGGTTACATCCATAGTTGATAGAGCATTAATAAAAGTAGTAGGAATCCAAAGATTTTCGATTTCTGGAACAAATGTATGTCCTATGTGGATAACAAACTCGACATCTAGATTCTTTAATTCATTGTTTGCAATATCACATGCGCCAAAACAAGGATCTGCTGATACAATAATAGTTGCTTTTGTTTTATTTTCTAAAAATTCAACAATTCGTGATGCATATGTTTTTAATCCTTCAGGGAGTTGTAAAGATACTCTTTTGTATTTCTCTTTTTTAATTGTTTTTACTATTTTTTCTAAATCAATAGAATAGCCAGGGATATCCATTAATTACCCTCAATTACAATCTCTTAATCCTATCTTTTTTCCACTCCAATGATGTACCAATCTTCAGATGGATCTAATTCGGTATCCACTGTTAGATGTAAAATTGGGAGGTTGGGATAGAGACCTTTTAAATCGTCCAAATCCACGTTTTCGAATTTTTTCAAGTTGTTGAGATAAGCCTGTTCTGTAAGAGCATTTGATTCATAGTTCTCTTTGGTTCTTTTCAATATTCGATTGATACTTGCATCTTTGGAACAATTAGTCTGTAGAACCACAAAAATCTTGTTCTGTGCAGCAGCGATTCTTGCAGCTCTCCTTCGGAGCTCTTGGGTTACGAAAGTTGCATCCAAAATCACACCGTTATCTTTTTGCAAAGTCTCTTCCGCCCGTTTGAACATCTCATCATATACACGTTTCCGTATCTCATAATTATTAGCTATTTTTTCATCGAATATATCCATACCTTTGAGTACTTCACGACGAATCAAATCCGTCCGTAGTATAGGAAATCCTTTTATCTTTGACACTTCTGCTGTTGTCTCAGTCTTCCAAGTTCCTGGAAGACCACACGCAATTAGAAGCGTTCCCGGTTCAAGTTCAGTTTCTATGAATTTTGCAAAGGGTTCCTTCATATCCTCACATCCTTAGGAGAGTCATTTAAATTATGTCTCCCAAATATTATAATATGTTTATATCATTAATCTTCTAGTTATCTCCAACTTTTTAGTCTAAAATGTAAGAATGTGCCAATGTAAAGTATCTTTGAGCAATATCTATTGCTTTTGTTTTTTTATCATTTGATATAGCAGTATCTTTCAATATGAAACTTGTGACCTTTCCTCTTACATAAGCCCTGTATACCTTGTAGAAATTGATAAGATGGTTGATGAGGTCATTATCCTCTTCACCTGCATAAGAAAGATAGGCTTTACAGAGCTGTTCAGACAACCTCTCACCACCGTTAAACTCAAGATCCATAAGCAGAAACGAGATGTCGGAGATGGTATCTATATATCTAAACCTATCATTGAATTCAATGCAGTCAAAGATGATTATAGGATCAGTGAGACATATATGCTCCATATGAAGGTCTCCGTGACAATCCCTGATTTTACCCTTTTTAATCCTCTGAATAAATAGCTCTTGATGTTTTTTATAAAAATCTTCAGTCCAATTTTTTAAGCTGTGGTACTGTTCCTTTGAAATAGAGTCACCTACAAATTCTTCTGTCTGTTGGAAGTTCTCGTCGGTATTGAGCTTGACAGCGTCGAGGTTACCGTATTCATTAATTTTTTCTGATTGTATAGAAATCTTGTGAAAAGAAGCGATAGCTTCACCAATTCTTTCGATATCCTCAGAAGTAACAGTACCATTTCTAAACCTTGATTTCATAAGGTCTTCGTCTGCTAACCGTTTCATCTTAACCGCGTAGTCAACAACTTCACCTTTCCCGTTTATGGTATGTTTTGTACCATCAAAAGTTACAGGGTAAACACCGAGGTATACATCATTAGAAAAACGGCCATTAAGTTCGACCTCCTTGTTGCAATAAAAGTTTCTCTTTTCTAGGGTTGAGAAATCTAAAAATCCAAAATTGACTGGCTTTTTAATCTTGTAGACGAATTTATCCCCAATGAAAACGGTGGAAATATGCGTCTGAGCTAATATGACATTCTCGGGCGTCTCAGGATAAGCTGAAGGATGCATTAGATCGTCAATCATTGAGGACATTATTTGATCACCTTATTTATTTTTAATGATTCCATAGCCATCAGGGAAAAGATCTGCTTATAAAAATTTTATCTCTAGATCAAAACCATTACAATAATACTATGGATTAATAACAACATAATAATAGAAGGAATATAAAATCTGTACATTCTTGTTGTATCTGTCTTTAAATATTCGCTACTTAGCACATTACATAGATGTATTGGAGATATAAGATATCCTGCTAATGAACTCATAAATATTATACTTGCAAAACTTACAGATCCAATGTCACCTTGTAACGATGCAATAATTGGAAATGACAGTGCAATTGCACCTAAATTATATCCAGTTACTGTACCCAAAAACAATGGAATTATAATTATTAATAGGATCGAAGGAATTGCAATCGAATTTATTCCTGTTTCAATTATTTCTGTTGCTCCAGAAACTTCAATCATTTGTCTAAATATTATAATACCAAATATTACGAGGGCAAATTTCCATGTCAATGATTTTTTGAGAATTTGAGCATATTCTTTTGAAGGTAATTTTACCATTAAATATAATAAAAGTAAACCTAAGAAAACACCAATGATAAATGAACGAGTTCGTGGTATGTCAAAGAATTGTAATACTGCATAAACTAAAATAGGTATCAAAGGTGGAATAAGATAAATAAGTCCTTGAAAATTCTTTTGTTGTGTAGTCGCTGATGGGGTTTTTATTACTACCTTTTTTAACACAATTATTCCTATTATTATCATTAAAAAGAATGCGGGAATATTTAATATAACAAGATTATAAATATTGATATTTGCAAATTTTTCACTACATAAAAGAATCATGGCTGCAGAAATTGGATAAATTGGAAACCAAATATGCCTAAACCAGACATTAAGGTAGTTCTTTTGATTCTTATTTAATCCAAATTTGTCTCCCTCTTTATCAATCAAAGGTGCAGAAAATAATGCACCACCTGGAACAGGCATTAATCCATAAACAGCAGGAATAACTCCTAGTGTACCTCCTTTTGAAAAAAAAGTTCGTAAACTATCGATTAATTTTGTGATAGATCCGGTTTTCTGCATGCTTTTTGCAAGAACAAAAATCATAGTCATTAAAATTGCAAGTTCTAATGTTTCAGTATAGATCTGTTGCTCTTCAAATGAATAGATACTTGCTTCAATGATTGCTTTTGGTATGTCAATAAGCTCAATTGTTTGTAGTGAGAAGAATCCTACAATTAATGCACCAATAATTATTGAAAGACCAAAGTTGAACTTTTTTCTGATTAGAATGATCATAGCGATGAATGCAACGATCACTCCGATTAAGTTTAACATTGCATCCTCGATAAGGAAAATGTGTTTAACAAGTTAACCATTTAGCGCATTTTTCTGCGTTCTCAATTACCTTGTTGTAATTTAATGTTAAAAATTTGTTTTCAAGCATCAAAACTTTTCCATTTGTTATTGTAGTACATACATCGCCTCCCCGTGCTGCATAAACTAGATGCGATACATAGTCATGTTGTGGTGTGAGATGAGGCTTATTTAAATCAATCATAATGACATCAGCTTTTTTTCCCTCTTCGATGGAACCGACTTTTTTTTCTATACCCAACGCTCGAGCTCCATCAATAGTTGCAAAATCCAATACTGTTTGCGCTGGAAGAATGCTTGGGTCCCAACGATGTTGTTTATGAACTAAAGCACAGAATTTCATAGTGTCAAACATGTCTAATGTATTATTGCTAGCTGCTCCATCTGTACCAAGACTTACAACAACGTTTGCCTCCAGCATTTCAGGAATGGGTGCATAACCACCAGTTGCTATTTTCATATTACTCACAGGACAATGAGAAACCTTTGCTCCCCCATTTTTTATATCCATAATCTCGTTTTTTGTAATCCATCCACAATGAGCAAGAACCATTTTATCACAGAGAAGACCATACTTCTTTAGTACCCCTACAGGTCTTAGTTTATACTTCTTTTGAACATCATATACCTCTTCACGGGTTTCAGAACAGTGAATATGTAGAAGAGCATCATGTTTGTTTGCAATTTCGAGTGATTTCTGAAGATTTTCTGGGCCACATGTATATATACCATGAGGTGCAATAACAGGTTTAATGGTTTCATGACCTTTCCATCTTTTAACGAATTGTTCACATTCTGGAACTAGTTTTTCTGGATTGTATTCTGGTGTACCAAAATCAATAAAGGCAAAACCAATGAATGAACGCATCTCAGCTTTTTCTGCAGTTTTTCCAATTGTATCTTCAAAAAAATACATGTCCATAAACGTGGTTGTACCTGAGGATATCATTTCAAGCAATCCAAGTTTAGTACCAATTTCAACTGACTTACTATCTATCCGTGCTTCTACAGGCCAGACTCTTTGCTCTAACCATTCCTGTAAAATAACATCATCACTATAACCCCTCAATAGAGTCATTGGGATATGAGTATGAGTGTTTATTAGTCCAGGTAAAACTAATTTATTATTACCGTCTATTTTATAGTCAGCTTCTGTAGAAATAGGTTTTTTAGAAACTTGGATGATATCTTGATCTTCTATGTAGATATCTCCACGTAGTTGCTCTCTTTTTTTATTCTGAGTAAGAATGGTGCAATTTTTAATGAGAACGCTCATATCTACTGCTCTTTATGTTTCATATTTGTTGCTTTGGTCCAGCTGTCTTCAAAATATTCATTTAGTCTATCTAGCATCCCTTTTTCAATAGTCCATATGCCTAACTCATCTTCTTTTATAGGGCCTGATAAAATAAGCGCTCTGTCATCTCCAAGAATAAAATTTCCTCGTATGCCAGAATGTTCTTTTACTTCTAATCCTTTAAACAGGTCTTTGTTATCGTATCGGTTTACAACTACTTTCGCATTCTTTGGGAGTTCCATATCTCCCATATGTTCAGCAATAATCCTGGGATTTGATATCTCTGAAAAACTCCATTTATGTGTAGGTCGTGATGCAGGTTGCGTTGGATTTGTCTTCTTCATCCCCAATTCGATTGCAAGTCCGACAGAAATAATTCCAATAATTATGCCTACGATGACTGATAATACATCCATCTTATATCCATCCTTCTAAATGTAATTCATTATCATAGATAAATAGATTTGCCTTCGTAGAATAAAAATAGATGAGGGCAACCTTTATGTTTATTTTGGTTATTCAGGACAAAAACACATGGGTTTTATTCTATGAATAAAAAAGAAATTGAGACAAAGATAAAAGAACTAAAACAGAAACATAATGCAGTAATTCTCGCGCACAACTATCAACGTCCGGAAGTACAGGATATTGCTGATTTTCTTGGCGATTCGTTAGGCCTGGCTATGAAAGCTGCTGAAACAGATGCAAAGGCGATAGTGTTTTGTGGCGTAGATTTCATGGCTGAAAGTGCAAAAATTCTTAATCCAGATAAGATTGTAGTTCATCCTGATAAAAAAGCACAGTGCCCTATGGCTGCTATGGTGGATGTTGAAAGCCTCGGCTGGTTTATAGAAAAAAATCCCCAGGCAGAAGTTGTTGCGTATGTTAATACAACTGCTGATGTAAAAGCACAGACAGATATTTGTTGTACATCATCGAATGCAGTAAAAGTGGTTAAAAGCATTAAGAAGAAAGACATCATATTTATTCCTGATACCAATCTCGGGCTTTATGTTAAGCGGTTCATACATGATAAGAATCTTATTTTATGGCCGGGTATCTGTCCAACACATCATAAAATTACTAAGGATGAAATACTAGAAATTAAAAAACAGCATCAAGATGCTGAGACCATTGTGCACCCTGAATGTAGACCCGAGGTAATAGATATCGCAGATCAGGTGTTTTCAACTCAGGGTATGATTAATTATGTTTCAAAAGCGGATTCAAAGGAATTTATAATCGGAACAGAAAGAGAGCTTTGTTACAGGTTAAAAAAGGAAAATCCTGACAAAACCTTTTACTCGTTAAAATCAGCAATTTGTCCAAATATGAAGAAGATAACCTTGGAAAAAGTTTTAAAAAGTATGGAAAGTTTAGAACCTAAGATAGAATTATCTGAAACGATAATGCAGAAGGCGAGGTTGCCTTTGCAAAGAATGATGGATATAGGGCGAGGCGATTAAATGAAAAAAATTTTTATGGATCATGCCTCTACTACTAAAGTAGACAAAGAAGTAATAGATGCAATGTTGCCTTTTTTTTCTGAATATTTTGGAAATCCTCTTTCGCTTCATTCATTTGGACGAGAAGCACGCAAAAGTCTTGATCAATCAAGAAAAAAAGTAGCTGATTTGTTAGATGCAAAGGAAGATGAAATTATATTTACAGCAGGAGGAACCGAGTCAGATAACATTGCAATTAAAGGTGCAGCTTATCAAAATAAAAACATAAGAGAATCAAGGGGACCTCACATTATTACATCAGCAATTGAACACCCTGCAGTTTTAGAGACATGTAAACACCTAGAGACCCAAGGATTTAAAGTAAAATATCTTCCCGTGGATGAATACGGTATTGTAAAAATTAATGATTTAAAGGATTCTATTTCTGAAAACACTTTTCTAATTACCATAATGCTTGCTAATAATGAGATTGGTACAATAGAGCCCATTGAAGAAATCGGAAAGATAGCAAAAGAAAACAACATACCCTTTCATACCGACGCTGTGCAGGCTATTGGAAAAGTACCCATTGATGTAAATAAGTTAAACATCGATTTGCTTTCTATCTCTTCTCACAAGATCTATGGACCAAAAGGAGTTGGAGCCTTATATATTAAAAAAGGTGTGAAAATTCAACCCATTGTTCATGGTGGTGGACATGAGAAAGGATTAAGGAGCAGTACGCATAACATTCCCGGGATTATCGGATTAGGTAAGGCTTGTGAACTGGCAAAGAAAAGAATGGAGAAGGATACAAAATATATTAAAAATTTAAGAGATAAATTGATTAAAAACGTTTTACAAATTGAAGAAAGCTATTTGAATGGGCATCCTGAAAAAAGGCTTATAAATAATGCCCATTTTCGTTTTACTGGCATCGAAGGAGAATCATTACTTATGAGATTGGATGAAAAAGGAATTGCTGCTGCTACAGGCTCTGCATGTTCTTCTAAGAAATTGCAGGCATCGCATGTGCTCACAGCTTTAGGATTAAGTCCAATTGATTCTCATGGTTCTTTAAGAATTACTTTGGGGCGAGAAAATATGGAAGACGAAGTTTCGTATGTCTCTGAAGTAATCCAAGAAATAGTTGATCAATTAAGATCGATGTCCCCGTTATGGACTAAATGAGAGGCCTCATATGTTAACCTCACTTGAAATCGATGGATGGAAAGCAAATATACGTTTTTCATCGAGCCATCTTTTATCAGGTCATAAAAAATGCAGATTCTTACACGGGCATACCTATGCAATTCATTCTCATGTGTATGGGGAAAAAGACGAACAAGGATTCATAGTTGATTTCTCATTGTTGAAATCTGCTCTCAGGGAAATTGCAGATAAATTAGACCATAGGATTTTGATTCCAGAGAAAAATGAGAGTGTTGCTGTAGCGAAGAAAGAAATAAGAATTAACGTTGACGGTAAAAATTACGTTTTTCCAAGGGAAGATTGCATTCTTCTTCCAATAAAAAATGCCACTGCTGAAAATCTTGCAGAATATATCTTGGAGAAACTATTAAAAAAAATGGATCTGCCTAAAAATGTAAAAAAAATAGATATTGGCGTAGATGAAGGCTTTGGTCAAGGAGCACGGGCAGAGAAAATCGTAGGTTAAATCTATGGTGAAAAAAGCAGTATGCCTGATTTCTGGTGGTCTTGATTCTTGTGTAACTTCTTTTATTGCAAAGGAGCAAGGATATGAGATATATGCCATCTCTTTTAACTATGGTCAACTTCATAAAAAAGAGATTGATAGTTCAAATAAAATCGCTCAGGCAGTTGGAGTAAAGGATCACATCATGCTTGATGTCGATTTTCAAAAGTTTGGCAAATCCTCTCTTTTTAAGACTTCATCTGACCCTATTCAAGATCATGATTTGAAAGATATTGGCAAGGAAATTCCATCAACATATGTTCCAGCACGAAATACTGTTTTTCTTTCATTGGCATTAGCATATGCTGAATCAATTGATGCAGATGCGATATTTATAGGAGCGAATGCAGTAGATTATTCAGGCTATCCCGATTGCAGACCCGAATACATACAAGCATATCAAAAAATGGCGGATTTGGCCACTAAAAAAGGAGTTGAAGGGAGATCAATCAAAATAGAGGCACCTCTTTTACAGTTAACAAAATCTGAGATTATCAAAACAGGCTTGAAGCTTGATGTCCCACTTGCAGATACCTGGTCTTGCTATAGGGGAGGGGAACTTGCCTGTGGTCGTTGTGATTCATGTGTATTGCGGTTAAAAGGATTTAAAGATGTAGGAGTAGAAGACCCCATACAATATGCGTACTATCCAGATTGGTATACCAGTTGATGTTTATCTTAATAAGACAAAGATTATGGTAATCGATTTTTCTTTTCCTTTAGATAATCTTTGATATCCAGTATTACGGGTATTGAAACAAGTATTACTATCACTATTCCCAAACATATCAAACTATCTTCGTGCACGTTACTTACCGTGTTTTTTCCGCCCATTAAATCCTCAAAAAATAGATTTATTGTACCAAGCCATGGTATTTCCAGTCTTGCTTTCCCTGATATCCAACTGAGTTTTATCGGCTGAGGACATATGCTGCTTCCCGGCTTCTGGTCAATATGAGGATTATTATCTCCCATTGTTAGGTAACCTGAATGAGCCCATGATGGTTTGCTATTCTGTAATCCTAATTCAGATATGGTAATTGATGTCTCGTTGAATACACCATACTCTGCAATTGTATACGTTGTTTTTTCTCCATATGTATCGACGTCAACCCAACACATGAGCCTATGGATGATCTGAGAGACGTCATCTCTGCCCAAGGGTTTGTAGATAACTACATCACCCCAATCTCCATAAAAAAAGTTATTTGGGTCTTCCGTTTCACTCGCACCACCGAAGTTCCCACCGTGGGTAATAAGATCGTCTCTAGAATACACTTTCTGAACAAGAACCATATCACCAGCGTCTATTGTACCAAATCGTCCAAAAGGTGAGTTGTCGTGTTCCATACTCCCTGATTCAATAGCTACCATTGGTGCAGCAAACCATTGTCCTGTATATGTCCACAGAAGTAGCAAAACTATTAGAACTGCCATCAAAGCGACAAGTATATCTCGTATCAGTGATATCTTCTCGTTGTCGCTTCGCCAAAATCGTAAAAACTTTCCTTTGATATTCATGCAAAATCCCTATTTTATATGATTTATATGGCTTATCGAAATCTTTGTTTTTGTTCCACATATGGGACAGATCTTTATTGATTCTTTAAATTGTTTTCCGCACCCTGGACAACGGTAATGCCATTTAAACTTTTTTGTTATCCCTCTTTGAGAAAAGCTTTGGAATTCTATGTTTAAAGTATTTGCAACATTTTGTATGGAGTAATCATCTGTTAGAATAACAGCTTCTTTGTTATCGTTTTTGTTAATGTCTAAGGCCAGTGCAAGTATTTCAACATCTGCAGATGATAATCTATCCTTATCTCCTGTTTCTTCAGCAGTTTTTTTTATTTTATTTATCGATTTTTTTGATGCCGATTGAATTGCAAGTCCCTTTTCTTGAAGAAATTGGAATATTCTATAATCCCTTCCTCCTGGAGTCAACTCTTCAGAAACAGAAGGTGTTGTTACCATATTTGCATTACCTAAATTAATAGGTTTTCCTGAAAGAATTGCTGATGTGTCTATTATAAAAATTTGTTTTTTCATAATAAAAATTAAATTATCTTGACTTTGTCACATTAGATTTTTTATTCAATTAAGTAGGATATGCCATATCCTATTTAAACCTCCACCCACCCTTCCCATCCAGTGGATGGGATGCCAGAATGAAGTTTTTATTATCCGTAAAGGATATACAAG
>JAUXAU010000027.1 GCA_030619765.1 Thermoplasmatota archaeon | reverse complement strand
AGCTGGGATTCAGGAGATCATTCATATTGAAGGGGAAAGTCAAAATGATATAACCATAGATGAGGTTATTGCAGGGGATGGACAGGGGAATGCACTGCTGACAACTATTAATAATGATCTTTTAACTATCCCAGATAAATTTGCTCTCCATCAGAACTATCCAAATCCATTCAATTCTTCTACTGCTATCAGGTATGCCCTTGCACGTAAATCTAAAGTGGGAATCAGTATCTACAATATTGCAGGGCAACGGGTGAAGACCTTCAATCAAGGATTACAGCGTGCAGGTATTTATCAACTCTCATGGGATGGAAAAGACGACCGAGGTAAGCGAGTCGCAAGCGGTATCTATTTCTATCGAATTAAAGCAGATATAGTCAAAGGTAAAAGGAGTACATTCTCACAGACAGGAAAGTTAATACTCCTGAAGTAGATAACTCAAAGGTAGGATTATATGCAAGCGCCTAACATCAGAGGTATTCTGGTCAAAACCTTGGGAATACTGGCTGTACTACTTTTGTGGCAACTACCGCTTAGTGCGGCGAACACATTACAGATACACGATGCACAGGGAGAAGCAGGTGATACAATTACAATTGATGTGGAGATTATCAACGACGACCCCTTTGTAGCATTTCAATTTGATTTACCCCTCCCGATTCAATTAACCTATGTAGCCAATTCCGAAACACTCACCGATCGAAGTGTTGACCATGAGATTGTTGCAAGTATTGTCAATGATGACACTTTGCGGGTTTTAGCATATTCCCCTACGAATACTCAATTTACAGGAAACAGTGGCAATGTAGCGTATTTTGAATTAGTTGCTGGTAGTGTACCGGGGAATTACCCCCTAAATATGAGCAATCCAATTATTGGTGATAGTAATTCCACCAATATCTTAACAAATACAATAAACGGTATACTTACAATTCTTGCCCCAGACATAGATTTGAATAAAGATTCACTCGACTTTGATCGAACCCCATTGGGTAACTATACTGATAGGACATTTACACTATACAATCTTGGGAATCAACCACTACAGGTATACGATATTAATTTTGACAGTCCCTATTTTTCTGTTGTAGGTGATACTGCATTTACTATTCCTGCTTCTGCACAACAGTCAGTTACTGTACGCTTTCAATCTGTCATTAAAGGAACATATGAAAAGCAACTCACCATAGTATCTAACGACCCTGATGAGTCCAATTATATTATTCAATTGAATGCAATTGCCTTTGCTGTTAATGAGATTCATATCGGCGACCTTTTTGCATTCTCAGGAGATACCGCCACCCTTCACTCCTCCATCAACAACATGGAACCCTTTGTAGCATTTCAATTCGACATACCTTTGCCTGGACCAATGACATTTATTGAAGGCTCTGCACAGTTATCTGACCGTAAGGTCAACCATCAGGTTTCAGCCGGTATAATAGGAGAGGATACATTGCGTGTGGTAGCATATTCACCTGATAACACCCCATTTTCTGGTTCAGATGGAGACATACTGTTTATAGATTTCTACATAGAGGGGACTGGCGGATATTATCCCATAACGGCTACAAATGTGATTATCGGCGATACAGCCGGTGACAATATCTTATCAGACTTCTATAATGGACAACTGGAGATTGCAGCAGCTGATATTTACGGTCCAGATTCACTGAACTTTGGTGAAATATCATTGTTAGATACCCTCCAGTTATCACTTAATATTGGCAACAATGGTAATGATACATTGATTATAGACCAGATATCCTTTACAGATAACAGTTTCTGGACAACTGTTGGATTACCTCTACATATACAACCATCCCAGGAAGAAGAGATTCCTATCTATTTTTCCAACTTAGAGGAGGGTACCTATCAGGGATTGTTGCGTATTTACAGCAATGATCCTGATGAAAGCCCGTTCGACATAGAGCTTTCGGGCACCACATTTGCGCCCAACTATATGATTGTCAGCGATACATTTGCATCTCCGGGTGACACAGTTTTGGTTCATGTAGATGTAGATAATTACTCTGAATTTGTAGCTTTCCAATTTGATCTGAATTTTTCTGATATGCTGACATATGTTGATGGGTCAGCGCAATTGACTGACCGTGCACAGGACCACACCTTAGCGGCGTCTTTGATAGATTCAACTCAATTGCGGATCTTGGCATATTCAATGGAACAAAAACTATTTCTGGGTAACTCTGGGCCAATAGTGACGATGAATTTTGAGGTTGATTCAAGCTGTGCTGAGGGATCCCTGCCTCTTATTCTATACAATGCTATACTTGGGGATACCAACTCAAATAATATACTGCGAGATGTGCAAAATGGGGAGGTGTTAATCGACACTACTGCACCAGAAGTGGTAGCGTTGGCTTCACCCGATAGTGGATTTATGACCAATGATTCAATAGTTACATTTATCTGGCACCAATCTACAGATAATTTAAGTGGCATAGATCACTACATCCTACAGTACGCGGATAATTCCGATTTTATAAGTCCTGTGGATACAGAAGTTGCAGATACAAGCTATACAACCATACTGCAAGATACTACCTATTATTGGAGAGTCAAATCTGTGGATAGAGCCACCAATGAGAGCGACTGGTCTGATATGTGGAGCTTAACTATAGATACAAAGATACCTGGAACACCTGTTCTCATATATCCAATAGGTGGAGAGTATCTAAACATTGGTACTGTTATTTTTGAATGGTCTGAGGTTTTGAAAGGGATTCTAAGCAGTAACCAGTATGGATCAGACAAAGAGAGAGAACAAGACTTTTCAGAACCAAGCAACTCCCTTCACACGATAAATTCTGATCCTAATGTAGCGGCAGACCTTGTTCCAGACAGGAAGTACAACGCAATCCTAAAAGCTGCAGAGATAAGATATGTTCTTCAAATTGATACATCCATCTCTTTCATCAACCCGTTAGTTGTAGATACAGTATCATCTAATGTGGATAGTGTAAATATGGTAAGAGGAGATTATTATTGGCGGGTAAGGGCATATGATTTGGCAGGTAATGAAGGGAGTTTTTCTTCACTTGATTCCTTTGTTGTTGTTTGTAAGGGCGATGTTAATGATGATAGTGC
Organism: Thermoplasmatota archaeon; assembly: GCA_030619765.1. Taxonomy (GTDB): domain Archaea; phylum Thermoplasmatota; class E2; order DHVEG-1; family DHVEG-1; genus JAGLML01. The sequence goes on along the minus strand of JAUXAU010000027.1, from coordinate 33,844 downwards.
AATAAATGTGCTTGATTTGGTGCGCACAGTAAATATTATCCTTCGTAAACCACCTGTTCCTACTGAGTATGAACTATTTACTGCTGACGTTGCACCAATAGAAAATGGCAATCCTGTAGGTGATGGAAGCGTAAATATCCTTGATGTAGTGGCATTAGCTTATCGTATTACGCACAATGAATGGCCAGATGCAAAGTCAAAGATGGTGGCTATAAGACTGGAGACTACAGACTACAGACTACAGACCGAAGCCCATAGACTACAGACCACAGACTACAAACCAATGAGAAGCGAGAAGCGAGTGGTTAGGAGTGAAGAGCAAGCTATTTCTCAATTCTCAACCACTAACCACCAATTACCAGTTCAGGCTGTATTAAGTGTGGGGAATGGTAGTGGCATACCGGGTAGTTGCAATAATCCTGTTAGTATTACTTTAAAGAACATAGTACCTGTTGGAGGAATTCAATTTACTTTAATCAATGACAGTTTGCTTTTAGCTGACAGTGTGAAGCTTACCGCTCACATTTCCCATATGAACCTTAGTTACAATACCTGGTCTGATTCAGTTAAGATTTTGATATATAGTGTATCAGGCGATTCCATTCTCCCTGACAGTCTGCCAATCTTACAGGTATTCCTAAGTGTGGATTCACAAGCGGTTGTTGATGATAGTAGCTTACTTCACATTAAGGATTGCATTCTATGTGATCCTCTTGCCCAACCTATTTCTTGTGAAACCCAGGACGGCTGGTTTTACTTTTTGCCGTCTACAGAAGTAGAGGAAGTTACCGCAACTTCAGTTCTCAAGGTATTTACAGTCAGAAGCAACTATCCAAATCCATTTATGGACCAGACTGTAATCAGATACGGATTGCCTCAAAAAGGTAAAGTAAATATCAGCATTTACAATCTTCTAGGACAAAATATTCTCACCTTATACGAAGGTGTTCAGGATGCAGGCTGGCATTCTATAGAATGGGACGGAAGGGACAAGATGAAAAACAAAATTAGATCAGGGGTTTACTTCTATCATATTAAATGGATGGGAAAAATAGTCACAAAAAAGATGTTAGTGCTATAAAACAAGGAGATTACAATGGGTAGATTATCTGATAGATCAGTGATAGCAAGGATTTTTGTCGTTTTAGCCATACTAACTTTTGGCATGACTCCTTTATTTGCCGATACTACTACTTTAAGTATAATGGATAGTTGGGGAAACCCTGGTAGTTCTGATAACATGATTTTTGTCAGCTTGGATAACCAGATGGGAGTAGGAGGTGTCCAGTTTACTCTGGTATTTGCCGGTAGTTTACTGACAGCTGATAGCGTACATACTACAACTCGTAGCTCTAATATGGATCTGGGATATAATACTTGGCAAGATTCAGTAAAGATATTAGTGTACAGTGCGTCAGGTGATTCAATCTTACCCGGCACAGGTTCAATTGTTGAAATATTTTTTAGCGCGGATACTGGAGCAAGCGTAGGAGACAGTACATTACTGCACCTTAAGGATTATATAGTCTCAGACCCACTTGCACATTCCATCCCTTGCGTGGCGGAGGATGGTTGGTTTTACTTTGTTATAACTCCCGTTCCTCCTGTCCTTTTGTCTCCTACGGATGGTTCATTCCTTTCTGACAGCACTCCTACATTTGTCTGGAGTTCTGTAAATGGAGCATCCAGATATTGGTTACAAGTGGATGAGGATAGTATTTTCTCCTCACCTTTGATAAACGACTCTACTGTCATCGATTCTCTCTATACTCCAGCGACTGGATTAGCAGACACAAGTTATTACTGGCGTGTATGTGCTGGGAACAGATTTGAATGGTCAAGTTGGTCGTCGACATGGGGATTGGAAGTGGATACAAAGATACCCGAAATACCTAATCTCACATCTCCCGCTGATTCTAGTATCCTCTCTGATAATACACCTACCTTTATCTGGTCTAAAGTGACAAAAAATACTTCGTCTTTTAAAAATGTAAAAACCAGTATTTCTGGAAATAAGGCTACTGATATAATCTATGACCTTGCGATTATTCTTGACATTGATACTACCTTCTATCAGACATCAGATACAGTTTTTACCCTTGAGGACACCCTTTCTGAAGCGGCTTATTTATGGCAGGTTCAGGCAGTGGATGAAGCAGGTAACAAGAGTGGATACTCGGAACCCTTTACTCTTTTTATAGATACTCAGGCTCCAGAAATTGAATCCACAACTGTATGGCATGATACAAGTTATACTGGACCATTCTCCGTTTATTCAACAGTAAGTGATCAAAATGGAGTTCATAGTGTAGAACTCTGGTATAAAACAAGTGTGGATACAAATTGGGTAAACATCACCATGGATACTACAGAAACAGTGAATCAATATCTGGCACAGATTCCACAACAATCTGAGGGCACAGAGGTTTATTATTATATCTACGCACAGGATAATGCTACACCACCCAATGAGGCAAAAGACCCTTGGAATACTCCTGACAGTTCTTACTCATTTATTGCAGGATATACTGGAGTTGCAGAAAGTCCTTCTCAATTAAAAAAAACACTCTTTATTTCTCATAATTATCCCAACCCATTCCCGGGGACTACTCAAATCAGATATGGATTGCCAAAAGATAGTTGGGTGAGTATAACCATCTACAATCTCACTGGTCAAAAGATTATAACGCTTGTGAATAAAGAGAGAAAAGCAGGTTATTATAGTGTCAGCTGGGATGGGAGAGATAATTCTGGCAAAAGGATCTCAAATGGTATATACTTTCTAAGATTTGAAGCAGTGGGTCATAGTGTAACAACGAAACTATTGATAATGAGATAGTGGAAGCGTTAGATGAAAGGCCAAGGTACGAGTAACCAACGATAACCCGACACATATTAAAAGTTTTGTATCAATAAAAAATACTCACCCATAACAATTTCGTCTGAAAAATGTCAACTTTGCCAAGATCCGACCCTATTCTCCGGCCCCTGTATTTAATGACTTTCCCCGGGGAAATGCAGAAATTTAATTTTATTTTGATATGATTTTAAGTTCCAATGGGTGGATACCATGTACCTATATTGGTCAATATAAAGGCAGTTTTTTCTTGACAGAGTTTTTGAAAAGTGTATCATAAAGACGGTTGTTAGGAATGCAAAAATCTAATATTTATTGTTTAGCATTTTTAGTCATTATAGGACTATGCGGATGTACTCCCCTCTATTACGCTCTCACCCCTCCAACAACAGAAGTCATAGTCGATAGTGGCACTGTACCAAAGGAGGGAACGAGAATAGCTGTTATGCCCGTTGAGGTCGAGATAGTAGGTATAAAGGGAAAGTCAGAGACTGAAGTTCGCAAAAAAGGACAGATGGGAGCAGACCTGTTCAGAGGATTTACTGAAGGTACATTGCTGGAAGATGGCTTTTCCGTTATAGATAGGGAAACATTAGATAAAATCCTAAAGGAACAGGGATTATGGCTAACCGGAGCGGTTGATGAAGAGACTATTGGAAAAATAGGCAAAGTGGTAGGCGCTTCTCACCTTTGTTTTGTAAAAGTATCTTTCTGTACAGAGTTCTATGACCCAAGCGTAGGCAATATAGGAACAAAAATATGGAATATAAGAGTAGTTAATGTTACCACCGGTGAAGTAGTGCATACCTACATTGAAAAGGAAAAAAATTCAAGATTCGAGGAAAATTAGTGATCGTTTTTTAGGTAACTGAAGGGGTAGTATCTTCTTGACAGAGTTTGGGTACTTCATAAAACTAAAATATAAACATGACTAAAACAATGATGTTAAACTGTCCTACCCGTGGTCAAAGGGGAGAGATGAAGGCTATTAGCAAAATGGCACGTAGCCATACAGGTGGATGCCTTATAGATGCTGCCTTTCTAATATGCCTAATATTAAGTTTTTTCAACCCTTTATTATGGATTCTAACGATACCTCTTTTTGTAATGGCATTGACTTGGGGATTCAAAAGAAACAAATTTTGGAAATGTAAAAACTGTGGGGCATTGTTGCCAAGGGATTAAAATGAAAAAAGTAACATTATTCGGTATTATCGGATTTACAATAATTGTTGCCAATAATATTTCCCCGCAGGGCACAGCTGGAGAATATTGGAAAAATAAAATGAGGGAATTTTTCAATTCACGGATGAGAGTAGAAGGTAATTTTAAATTTATGGTCGTACCTACACCAGCAGAATGGCTTATTGTATTTACATATCCACAATGGGAAGAAAAAAGATATACCTACAAGGAGAAGGTCAAAGAGGCGAGGAATTTTAAAAAAGAAGGAGAAAAAAACATATATGCTGTACTAGTTATTAGTTTTATAGGTGACTGGGATTCTAAGGGTGAAACTTCAAAGAAAATCCCGGAGGATATTGCCGACTATATTTTTCTTGAAAATGATAAAGGCAAATTTGTACGATGTAGTAATGCAGAGGTCCCTTTATTTGGGGGTACTATTAATGCATTTAATAAAACGTTTACAACGCCATTGGAATTTCCCTCAAAATTTCCAGATACAAAAGAATCAATATTTGCCTATACCGAAAAAGTAAAATTTGTGATCGGTGGGTTGGGATTTAAAAATAATGAATTTGAATATAAAGTGCCGTTTTCAAATTTATTTTCTGATGCTCCTCCAGAAATCAAGGAAATTTATTACGATATAGGTTTATGGAAACGACCAGAACATTAGTTTCCATAACTTAGAGGAGGGAGTTTAAAAATTTCACTTCTTTATATAGTGAATTCATTTATAGTAAATATAGTGAATATAGTAGCACCCACTAAAAAGAGGTTAAATCCTTTTTATCAAGCACTTGCAGAAATTCACTTTTGCACAAGAGGGAGAACTCAATGTTACGTTCTATATTTGGCTTTGATTGGAAGAAGTCCTCTGCACACCTGCTTTTCCTGAGCAAGTTTCGCACTCCGCGAGCAACAGATGACTTCTCAAAGTCTGATACTTGGAGAGGGGTACTTAAGGAAGCACCCAAGAAGGCCGTAAAGCGTTTTCTGGACGAAGGCATAGTAGAACAAGCAGGTCTTGCAGGGCTTCTTGACTACAGATACAAAGTTTCTGAACTCAAAACTATGCTTAAGCAACGAGGGCTACAGGTATCGGGACACAAGACAGAGTTGATAGAGAGACTTATTCAAGCTGACATAGAAGGTATGAGAAAGGCTACCCGTGGATTGAGCGTATTACTGTGCTCTGAGCAAGGTAGAGTGATTGCAGAACAGTATTTGGCCCAAGAGAAGGAGAAGCGGGCCGGAGTTGAGAAACAAACGCTACAAGCACTCCAACAACGCAAATTCAAGGAAGCCAGTCAGATGGTTGCTGTATTTGAGGCTCAACAAGTGCTTCCGCGCGGAGTAAATATTGATTGGAAACATCATAACCCTGCTCACGATGTGGCAACGCTTAAGACTATGTTCAAGAGCAAGCCCAAGATTCTTGGATCACTGAACGACGAGCAAATGGAGTGTTTACACATTGCTGCAGGGATGATGCATCTATGGGGAACAAATCAAGCAAAGGATTGGTTGTCAGACAATTTTAAAACCGGCTTGATTATGGATAACGACGCTGCTGCAAGGATGATTCTCTTCTATGCGTCACATCAATGTAGTATTGCTGAATATCGCACAGTGGGGGTAAAGACAGTAAAGATACTCACAACAGATAATTCCTGTGAAGCCTGCAAGAAACTCGCTAAAAGAAAATACAAGATGAACGAAGTCCCAGAGTTACCATACGAAAAGTGTACCTCTGAAATGGGATGTCGTTGCACAACTGTCGTTGCTGATTTCTAGCAAAAACCGGCTAACCCTTCACTGCAAGCCGACCCGCGCTCCGCGGTACACATCGGCGACCACCCGCACTTCTGCAAGCAATAAAGTCAAGTCTTCAAATTACATTTTATGTTTCAATAAACTTAATGAGGTAAAAGGGGAACAGGCTACTTTTTTAGTGACTAACTTAGAGTTATTGGAAAATACAGTTATTGAGTCCCAATCAAAGTGATGGGGTCAAACTGAATAGAAATTTAAGGCGATCATCGGGTTAACTCTTCAAAAAAAACATCAAAAATATCTTGACATGAGAGAAAAACTGTGTTAGAATTGGCAAAGTATACTAGGCTTTATTGAAAAATGGGATGTGTCCATATATAATTCACGGATATCATGCCCATGTGTATGTATAAACGAACCAATTAGGGTATAAATAAATTGAACGAAATGCGAAAAGAGGTGTTATAAATAGTGGAAAAGGGATATGCTGAAGATTTCCCAGGGACAAAAGTTTATTTCACTGAGGCAGATCATTCTACCCAAAACCTTTATTGGATAAGTTCTGATGATTTCAATATCAAAATTAAGCTTTGGCTCTTGCTCGCTGACCATGTGATATTATCAGTTGGCCATATGTTACATTCGTCCATTACATATAACTGGTTGATACAAAATGCAGAAGTTATTATCGAGCTGGCGGATGAAAATGCAATTTTACCTAGCTTAAGAGAAGATCGTGAAGGGTTTAGGGAACTTGTAGTTAAAGATACTAAAGAACAGGATCAACTTACTTTTCTTAAAAATCAAAAGGATATGCTTATAAAAAGAGCAGAAACATTATCTGATATTTTCCAAACAGCAATCAGTTGGTCTCCAATAGGCGAAAGTCACTGGTATCGTGATGCTCTAGTGAAAGACCTTACTGATAAGAATTCACCGTTGAGAAAAAGAATGGTGGGCATTTCTAAGGTAGATATTGAACATTTAGTGAAAAGTGTAGCGTCTTGTGAATTTCTAGACAGAGAAACATTAAGACATCTTATTCGCAGACACTGCCCTGAGCGAGAAAGATTATTATTGAAATATGGAGATATTTTTTACTATTTATCCGGAGCTCTCTTTAAAGATGCCTTTCCAGTTTTTCATCCAGAAGCAGCTCTACTCTGCCGAGAGAAAATATCGCACGCTACTTCTTCTATAAGGCCGGAAGTTTATAAGAATGGCAATATATGGCATAACATTATTGATGCTTGGGGGGTGACATGTACAGCTTTACAAAGGCTTCCTCTTTCTGAGATTGTAAATATCAGAGGTGATCCATTAGGAATACGGATAAGACAAACTTGGCACACTTTACTAGAACAAGCTCGAAACTCTCAAATCAAAGAACAAAGCATACTTGCATTTCAACAAGCAAAAGATGAACTTGTTACATTGTTTAAACGAGAAGTAGATTCTCAGAGGAAGCAATATATTCGAACACAAAAAACTCGTGGAATGTTAGAAGTTGGAAGTTGGACTACAGGAGCATTATCTGCCATAGTAGGACTTGTTGGGACTTTGAATCCCATCGTTGCAATAGCAGCAGGAGTATTGGGTTTTCTTGCAGGAAAGCCTATTCTTGACCAGGTGGAAAAAAAGTTGCCTAAAACTGAATTGGTTATTTTAGCAACTAAAATCCAATATGGGATGGGTTTGAATTGTAAATGAGTTTCGCACTTCGTCCAACACGGTGTATGCGGTTCACTACGCTCACCCAAATGCTCGGTTTAACCCCGCACTTCGCATACCCGCCGAGCCGTTATACGAAAATGTAAACGAAGAAAATTTTAATATATGTCAAAAGGAAGAATAGTATATGTTGAATGAATGGCGTAAACAACTAACTAATTTCGAAAAAATAATTTTACAAAAGACATATGACAAATGGAAAAACACTGCAGAATGGCCTAAATCATTATCACTTGCAATTGAATTAAGAAAGGTAGAAAATTTATACAAAGCTGCTAAAAGTTTAGGTTATGAATTTATCCATGCTGGAGAGCAACACCAAAAAGATGAAGAATGTAAACTTACTATTTTGGGGGTAGCCTTGTGTAAAGGATCAGAAAATGACTTGGAGAATTTTGTAAAAGGCATTCAGTACCTTGTGAAAAAATATATTAAGAACCCTGAGAAAGAAATAACTACAGATGAAATACAAAAGGATCTTTCTTTGAGTGATTTAGAAGCATCTAAAGTAAGTCAATTAATACGGGAAGAATCTGGAATTTGGTCAAGTGCAGGAAGAAGCCAAAACGGAAAGATGTCCTTTAATTTAGCATATAGTATTTTAATGTTTGAAGATATAAAGTCTATAGATGGTTATTTTAATATAATTAAAAACGAACGTCTACCTTCCCGTTTTACTGAGAAGAAAGAAAAAGATTTTATAGAAGGTTATTATCAATACGAACAAGAAATCAAGAGTTCTATTTTCCTATCACACAGTCATGCAGACAAAGATTTTGTTAACAAATTAGCAAAAGATTTGAAAGGAGCAGGTTATTATGTTTGGACTGATTATGCAGAAATAAAAATTGGCGATTCTCTTATAGAAAAAATAAGAGAAGGGATTGATAAGGTAGACTACGTTGGTGTTGTTATCTCCCGTAATTCAATAAATTCAGAATGGGTTAAAAAAGAAGTTGATATTGCTATGACTCAAGAAATAGAAGGGAGGAGAGTTAAAGTCCTTCCTATACTTTTAGATGATGTTAAATTACCAGGGTTTTTAGAAAGTAAAAAGTATGCAGATTTTAAGAGTGAAAGTTTGTATAAAAAGTCTTTAAATGAAATTGAAAAGCGGTTAGATGAAATCCCATCTAAAAAAGCAGATTTTCCTTCAAACTTTGACTTCCAAAAATCTGAATCTTGCATGATTTTTTTGAAGGAAATCAACACTAGGTCAAAACTGGGACAAGCAAATGACCCTTTTATCAAATATGATGAGTGCATTAAGATAGTTAAAGATAATATAAATACTGATGATCCAGAAAAAGAGTTAGAACTCATCGTGTATGAACTTGTGAAAGAAGGCTTGATTTACAAACGTATTGACACGAGTTCCCGCCTAGGTTTTGCCGGCATTGGCCCCACAGAGTACTTCTTTTGTAAAACCGACAGTATTTTTCAAAAATGGGATCCTAAATCTGATGCAAAGGAAATAGTGAAACTTTTTATTAAGAATAATCAAGATTCGGCTACCACAGAAGAACTTGATCGCAAACTTAAATGGGGACCAAGGCGCCTAAATTCAGCAATAGTTTTTTTATATTCAAATAAATCAATTCAAACTAAACGGGAGTTAGGAGGAACAAAATATGTTCTTCAATGGATAAGGTTAACGGAAGAAGCTTATTTTTTTATAGAAAAGGATAAATAATATTTCAAAACGGCATCTAACACATAATTAAAGACTCTGTGTCAAGCAAAAAACGATCTTCCCATAAGGACTACGTCTGAAAAATGTCAACTTTACCAAGATTCGACCCTATTCTCCGACCCATGAATTTAATGACTTTCCCCGGGAAAATTAAGCAGTTGAATTTTATTTTAATATGATTTTCTTGAAAGTTCCAATGAGTGGACACCATGTACCTACTTCGGTCACCAAAATGTCATTTTTTACTTGACAAAATCTTTTAAAATGATTATATTATATATTAGGAGGGTAGTAAAAGGAGAAAACTATGATGAACTATCCTCGTTTTTTTATTTACCTATATTTTCACCGAACTACATTTGATTTCAAGGCAGTTGCTCTTCCTTATAATCCTATCTATATTAAGAAGCCTGAGAGTATCAAAGGCTATCGTTGGAATTCAGAACAAAAATGCTGGATATTGCCTCATTCTAATGAGATACTGAGCAAGGAACGATCAAGAAAAATAGCCGATGACGACTCAAGATCAGTTATTTTGCCGGATATTCAATCATGGGTCATATACATCATGCTTAATGATGCATACTTGATACCAGAGTTCGTTATGTCCCTTGGTCTATTATGTCGGTTTAAACCGTTAGGGATATTTACAAAATGTTTAAAGTTTATAAAATTAAAGTAATTATGAAAAAGTTATTGTTGTCAGTTTTTGTTTTCCTACCAGCGATTCTTTATGGCTGGACAACACCGATTGATATATCACAGGCACCTTATGGATCGCACTATGCTGATATAACCTGTGATAGATATGACCGAATTCATGTTGTCTGGAGTGATGAGAGAACAGGTAATTTTGAGATTGTATATCTCTGCTGTGAGGGAGATTCTTGGGGTAGTATTGTTAACATTTCAAATGATTCTACACAATCTCTTACACCGAGAGTAGCATGTGATACTCTGGGAAATCCGCATGTATTATGGGTTGATTGGGGAACAGGATTTCTCTCAGGCGAACTTCGGTATGCTTATTATGACGGAAAAAACTGGCAGGAACAGATAAATTTATCAGATACTTTCTCTATGCCTGTGTCAAAAGCAGGTATTGGGACTGATACCTTAAATAACATTCATATCGTGTGGAGTAGTTTAATCGGTATTGATGAAATTTATTACAGTATGAATAACGGTATTTCTTGGAGCGTTCCTGCTACTAATATTTCTAACAATTCAGAAGACGATTTCTTTCCCTCTATAGCAATTGGTTCAAAAATTTATGTGGTATGGATGAATCGGGGAACAGGTGCTTCTGATAGTTTGGAAATATATTATTCAGAATATGATACATTTTGGTCTGTTCCTGTTAATGTATCGAATATAGTAGGACAATCTCTTGAGCCCCAGATAACAGTTGATTCTCAGAGAAAATATCCTCATGTGGTTTGGAGAGAGAGTAAGGGGGGGTCTTTTGTCTACTACACATCTTGTAATGGAGATTCATGGACTACACCATATAAAATTTTAACCGGAGTTGACCCAGAAATATCTCTTGATTCATACAATCGTGTCCATATAGTATACGATTGGTATGACCTTCATTATATTTACTATGATGGCAATACATGGTCAGATTCTGTTATGATCTGGGATTCCCCAGTTAATGCGTTACTGCCTGCACTAACCATAGATAAATCGGACTGTCTTTATTTAGTTTGGACAGAGGCTATCGACGGCGACACATCACAAATTAACTACAGTAAATACCAGTTAATAGGAATAGAAGAAGAGTTAAGAGTTCAAAGCAAAAAGTTAAAAGTTAAATTGTTACAGAACTATCCAAATCCATTTAGCCAGAAGACAAAAATTGTATATATTTTAAGTGAAAGCAGTGAGGTTGGTATAATCGTATATGACCTTGCGGGCAGGGTGGTTAAGGATTTTGATTTGGGCTGTAAACCTGCAGGGTTGCATACTTTTCAATTATTTCCAGAATCTTTCAAAGAGGGAGGTGGGATTTATTTCTATAGAATAAAAGCAGGCAAGTACACTGCAACGGGGAAAATGGTTGTAGTGAAGTAAAACCAAATGTAAAAGAAGGGGACTATGTTAAAATACGCTTTAATTTTGATATTTTATCCTCTTATATGCTCTACAGAGAATCTAAAAATTATGAATCCTTCTTATCTAGACACACTCTGTTATGACGATGGACCAGTCTTTTACTTGCCCAGCAATCCTGGAGATACAATTGTGTGTTGGTTTAGTCCGGAGATTCCTTGTTCCCTTGTTGCGGTTCAGTATGTCTGTTATAGTCTTGGAGGCGATGGAGGTATATGGTGGGCTCCTGAGTATATACCTGGTGACTCGGCTTTTTCTGGAGAAATTGTAGAACCACTGGTTTATCCCATTCCTGTGAACGGTTGGGTCAGTCTTGATTCCTTTGGTGGTCCTTTCGATGTAGATACATTCGATTTCTTTGTGGGAGTGGTTTGTGACGGGGGCAGACCATGGCTTTTCGGAGATGAGAGTGCATCCTACTCTCCTCCGCGCATCTATAGAGGGTCAGATTATGACTGGCAGTCACTCTCAGTGGATCTTGTAATTCGAGCAGCCGTATTGGTTTACGGAGGTGAATCCATAGAAGGGGAAAAATCTATTCTTTATTCTAACTCACTTCTTATTGTCCAAAGTTTTCCGAATCCATTCAGTAGCATCACCACCATTCACTACCAGATTCCATATATTAGAAATCGGGTGTCAGATACTAAATACTCATTAGAAATTTATGATGTATCAGGAAGACTTATCAAAACCCTTTTAAACAAGAAGGCGATGCTTGGAAGATATACAACACACTGGGATGGGAGGGATGATACAGGTAAGAGGTTGCCAAGTGGGATTTATTTTTATAGAATAGTCATACGACCCGTAGGGGAGATAGGAGAATATTCCGAGACAAGGAAGATGATATTGATAAGATGAGGTTAAATGCAAGTTGAAAGTTTTGAAAAATGTATTGACAGAGATTAACGAGTTCTATATATTTATGATATAAAAAGGAGGAGATATGAGAAAGGCAATATTAGTTTTTAGTTGTTTGTTATTCGTTGTTAGTCCGTCTCTTTTTTCAGGTGGAGAGGTGAAGTGGGATGTGAATGGGGCGCCAATTTGTTTAGGTTCAAGGAGTGGAGGAGTTGCTGCAACATCTGATGGAGAGAGGGGGGCAATTATTATGTGGATAGATGATAGAGATGTGTCAGGGAACATTGAGAATATTTATGCTCAGAGAATAGATTTTGATGGCAATACTTTGTGGGAAAATAATGGTGTTCAGGTTTCTATGAATTCCTATCCACCTGGTTATTGGATGGAAGATCTTGCAGTTACAAGTGATGGAATGGGAGGAGCCATATCTGTATGGGATGGTCTATCTGGTGACGGCAGCGCAGGTATTTACGCCCAGAGAATAGATTCTACGGGAACAATTCTTTGGGACAGTATTGGAGTTCCTATTTGTATAGGAACACCAGATACTGCACAGGATTATCCGAATATAGTGAGCGATGGTGCCTCAGGGGCGATAATTGCGTGGGAAGACTACAGAAACGGAATTGAGAATCCTCGTGACATTTATGTTCAGAGGGTAGATTCGAGTGGAGCAGTGAGGTGGGATGTAAATGGGATTTTTATTGCGACTGAAGTGTGCCCCAATAATTATCCTTGGATAACCAGTAATTGTGTAAATGGGGCAATTATTAACTGGAGTGACTATTCAAATAGAGACATTTATACTCAAGGAATAGATAGTAGTGGAATGGTAATGTGGGATACAAGTGGTGTTCCAGTGTGTACAACGGAGGGTACCCAAGGGGGAGGAGTAGTCGTAAGCGATAATGAGGGGGGGGAAGTTATCTTTTGGGGAGATAGGCGAGGTGGGGATTGGGATATCTATGCTCAAAAGATAGACAGTAATGGAGAAGCTGTGTGGACTATTAACGGCGCCCCTATATGTTTAGCAGAGAGCCTCCAAGTATCTCCCAAACTTGTAAACGATGGGACAGGTTGTGTAATAGTATGTTGGGTTGATTATCGTTCTGGAAATAAGGACATCTATGCTCAAAAGGTAAATAGTAATGGAGATGGACAATGGGATGTTAATGGAGTTTTCATCTCTGCAGCAGTTGATACAACTGCTGGGCTCTATACTGTTCCATCAATTGTAAGTGATGAAAAAGGAGGTGCCATTGTAGTCTGGAACGATTATCGTAATGGCAACTGGGACATATATGCCCAGAGGATAGATTCGAGTGGAGTAGTTCAGTGGGGAACAGATGATATAGCTGTGTGCACTACTTCTACCGTTCAATCTTGTATATCAATTGTGACTGACGGTGATAATGGTGCGATAATTGCGTGGGCAGATACTAAAGATGGGTGGAGTGTCTATGCACAGCGAGTAGGAGATGCGGAAGAATCGGTTGAAGAAACTAAAAGTGTAGGATGTAAAATGCAAAATGCAAAATTACATATCTACCCCAACCCGTTTTCTACTTCCACGCATATAGTATTTAGTATTTTGCATTTAGAGAAAGTAAAACTACTGGTGTATGATTCTGCTGGAAGAATCGTTAGAACACTTGTGCAGGGAAAGAAGAAACCAGGGCACTATAGTATCGAATGGAATGGGAGAGACGAGAAGAATAAAAAATTACCGAGTGGTGTTTATTTTTATAGGTTAGAAACAGGTGATTTCACTTCGACGAAGAAGGTATTACTGATTCGATAAAAGCATCGGTACTCATTGAAAAAGGGGGCTATATCTATGATAGGCTCCCTTTTATTTTTAGAAATTGCAGCGACTTTTTGCCAATGATCTATATTAAATGCTTTGTGTTAAAAAATACCCTTCCATAACGACCCCGCACATAAATTTTATGTGCGGGGAATGTCAACTTTGCCAAGATTCGACCCTATTCTCCGACCCCTGAATTTATTTCCCCGGGGAAATTAAGCAGTTGAATTTTCATGACAGACTTTATAAAAAGTATATAATAATATTATCATACTATCCCTTAAAGGAGGGTAGTGTCGGGAGAAAAAGGAGAGGCTCACTTCGGTGAGTTTTTTCTTCTTTTTTAGTGTTTTTTTACTTGACAAATTTTTGATAAACCTTACAATAATAGTCGGAGGGTAGTAAAAGGAGAAAACCATGATGGGTTACCCTCGTTTGTTTATTCACCTATATTTTCACCAAACTACATTTGGAATTCACAGTTTAATGCACAGGTTTTGTCAAGAGTCAAGATTTGACACTATTTATTCAAGTGAAAGCTCTATCGGTAAGATTATTAGTCCTTTAGACAAACAGGAAGAGGAGGGAGGTGATAAGTAAAAAGATAAAGAAAAGGGCAGTCATAGGGTGGCATATCCGAACCATTCGGGTATACAGAGTTAGGTGACATTTTGCCTAGCGGATTAAAGGGGGTGATATTAGAAGGAGAAAATGTTTATAAGCTGTAATGTTTCATTAAGATTTTGTGCAATAGCCGAAAGGAGGAAGGGATGAAAAAGTACAAAAATCTTTTCTTAGCAATCTTGCTCTTCATGTTGATGTCTGCTGGTATATGTCCAAAAATTTTAGATATGGGTGTTGTGGATCTACCAGAAGTGGAGCAGGAAACCAACATGTGGTGCTGGGCCGCATCAATGGAGGCCGTCCTCGACGTGTTCGGCATCGATGTCAGCCAATGCGAGGAAGCTAACTGGCTTTTTTCGCGCACCGATTGCTGTAGCCCTGTCGTCCCAGGAGACTGCATCCATGGAGCAAGAGGGGGCGAGCAAAAGGCCGTTCTCGACCATTGGGGTCTTGCAAGTACTTTGGTGTACAGCACCATCACCTGGAGTCAGCTTAAAACAGAGATCAAGGCCAGCAGACCCATCAATATGGGGTGGTCATGGTGCACTTTGGGGGGGCACTCGCTGGATATTTATGGATTCAGCGAGGTGAAAGATGGAACCGTGAAATACAACGTTTGGTACATGGATCCATGGTATGGCGAAGGTTACAATGTGGCCGAATATAGCTGGGTTGTCGGTGGTTGCCCCGGTGATCACACGTGGTACCGCACCATCTATAATATTCACAAAAAATAATGGAGGAACAAACTATGAAGATAAAATATATATCATCGGTGATTGTCCTTATCCTCTGCATGACCTTGTTATCACCCGGACTTTACAGTCAGGAGGACGAAATGAAAGAAGTGGCGATTAGCAGTTTGAAGGAATGGAAGAAAACCTTTTCTGATGATCAGGCTCGGAAACTCGGTTTTGACAGCAAAGCAGATTTTAAAGCATCGGAGCTCGGGACACCATTCAAACTGTATACCATAAGTCCGGATGCTATGATGGGGTATGAAGAGGGAAGCGAATTTGAAAAAATTGTGGCCGAAACCAACTACTACGTCTATCCCATCATCTCTGGCGGAGAAAATAAAGCGCTGCTGTGGATGGTCAAAAAAGAAGACAAGTGGCAAGTAGCAAGATTAGGCAGTTCTAAATTGGCGAAAGACATCCGCTCTACCGAAGGCACTATCGGAGATCAGATACCTGAGAGAGGTCTGGAAGGCGCGGAGCCACCAAAATTTGTGCGGGTATATCAGCTTTACCTCGATTTCTTCTTCATCAAAGCTGCTGAGAAGGAATACATTGTTCCCATTTATACTATTCCTGCTTTGCTACTCGAAGGAAGTAAGTTCTATACCCCCGCAGAGATAGTGCCTCAGTGGAAAGAGGATCTTAAAAAGAAGATGCCTCCTGAAGAAGAGGGAAAGCGAATAATAGAGGGTTAAACTGTAAATTAGACCCTTCGCTTTTTGGAAGTTTAAGGTTAGAGGTCATAGACGAAAAGTTAAAAGAACAAACGCCAGAAACGGCTTCTCTTGAATGGAGCGAAGTTCTTTTTCACCAAAATAATTACATTGTAGCTTTGACTCCAATTTTTCACGAAAGGAGGTGAGAAAAAATAGATTCAAGAGTAATTGGTTACAGTAAATGTTTAAACCAATAATACTTAATGGGAGGTAAACAATGAATAAAATTTTTCTATTTACATTAATAATGGTTTTCTCTTTTACAGGAACTTCAAGGGCTGGCATGTACCTAGGGGGCAGAACCGGTATGATGATGCTGGATTTAGAAGACGTTGATGATATTATACCAGTTGGGGGTCTTTTTGGTTACAGTATAACTCCTCTAATCTCAATTGAAGGTGAATTAAATTATGGAATTGCTGGTGGAGATTGGGACCCTATGCCAGGCGTTTCAGCTGATTTTAATATCTGGACAGTGGCTGGATATGGCGCATTCCGTTATCCACTGGGCGATGCAGCATATCTTAAAGGTAAAATAGGGATCCTCCGTGAGACCGTGGACGCTGAGACAACAATTGATATATTTGGGTATACTTATACTTTTGATTTAAGTGCTACAGATACAGGCCTTTCCTTCGGTGGTGGCGGAGGATATAAAATCAGTGACAATATGATGATTGAAGCCGAATTTACCATTATCGAACAGGATGTAAACTTCCTCAGTATTGGCTTAAATGTCGGCTTCTAATCTCCGCTGTAAAGATGAGGAGGGTGCTTGTTGTCAAGCACCCTCCCCCGATCAAGCATAAAGGCTCCATCGGACATTCGATCTTTAGAAACTGTCCAATAACCCCTTTTGGTCATTGCGAGCCCGTACGAATGTGGCAATAGCATCCGTGTTTGACAATCCCATAACATATTATTACTTCGGGACTTCGTCCCTCGCTATGACATTATAGAACAGTCTCTTTATTCCTTTCCAAACCACCTTAGCAATTCACAGTAAGACACAGTTTTTGTCAAGAGTCGAAACTTCGTGTATTCAAAGGAAATACGTCGATGAGAGAAATGAGGGGTATAACTGGAGAAAAGTTAGATTCCCATACGGGTCGTATGACCAGCCTGACCCCATAATGTTTCAAAGGGAGGGTATCATGATTCATAATTGGGCAATGGGGAAAAAGTGCATCGTCCTTGCGGCGGTTTTTTGGATGCTAGCCGCTCAGGGCGTTTTTGCACAGGTTAAATTTACTGTGACCGATACAATCGACAGCGGCCCTGGTTCTTTGCGACAGGCAATTCTCGACGCCAACGCCAGTACTGGCAAGGACACCATAGCTTTTGACATCCCTGGCCTGGGCCCGCATACCATTCAGCCGACATCTGCCCTGCCAACTATCACCGATTCGGTTATCATTGATGGGACCACGGAGCCTGATTTTGCTGGCACCCCGATTATTGAGTTAGACGGGAGTAATGCAGGCTACGTGAATGGTTTGCGGATTACCGCCGGAAACAGCACAGTGCAGGGGTTGGTAATCAATCAATTTGCTTACTACGGGATCTTGATAGAAACAAATGGCAGCAACGTAATCGAATGCAACTATATTGGCACTGATGTCACTGGAACAGTTGCTTTGGGAAATTCAGAGAGTGGTGTTATGATCTATAATGGACCAGATTCTAACACCATCGGTGGAACGACAGCCGGGGCAAGCAATGTCATCTCGGGTAACAGTGGGAATGGTGTGGGCGTCCATTCTGGCACCGGCAATGCGATCCTAGGTAATGCCATTTCCTCTAATGCTTTACTGGGGATTGATCTAGGTAATGATGGAGTAACACCTAATGATCCCGGTGATGCTGATACAGGAGCAAATAACCTTCAGAACTTTCCAGACATAACGTCTGTGAAAATTGACGGTAATGGTGATTTGTTGATTGAATACAATGTGGATTCTGACACAACTCATTCAGCCTATCCGCTAACTATTCAATTTTTCGGATCAGATAATAGTGGTGAAGGTGAAACGCTCTTAGGAAATGATACCTACACCATCACTGATTTCATTACTGGCGGTAAAACAGTCAACCTGGGCAATGTAGGAATTATCATTGGAGACTCCATCGTCGCAATTACTACGGATAGTAGTGGCAATACCTCTGAATTTTCAGTTATTTTTTTTGTGAGTATCGAAGATTGTGTTGTTGATAAGATACCCACAAAGTTTAATCTGTATCAAAACTATCCAAACCCTTATACTTCATCGACAACAATTAGATATCATCTTCCAAAAGAGACTAAAGTCAGTCTGAAGATTTACAATCAGGCAGGGCAGTTAGTGCGCACACTTGTGAATGGAACCAAAAAAGCAGGAGCCTATACTGTGCGATGGGATGGAAAAGATAAACACGAGAGCGATCTACCAAATGGAGTTTACTTCTACAGATTAGAAACAGGTGATTTCACTTCTACAAAGAAGATGGTACTGATTCGATAAAAGCATCGGTACTCATTGAAAAAAGGGGGCTATATCTATGATAGGCTCCCTTTTATTTTTAGAAATTGCAGCGACTTTTTGCCAATCATCTTATATTAAATGCTTTGTGTTAAAAAATACCCTCTCATAACGACCCCGCACATAAATTTTATGTGCGGGGAATGTCAACTCTGCCAAGATTCGACCCTATTCTCCGACGCCTGAATTTAATGACTTTCCCCGGGGACAGTGGAATAAGCGAAAGAAAAAGATAGAAATTTATATTAAATATGAGATTGAGGAATTAGGGACTTGTTAGCATATTGTTTGTCCCTACTCCCCTTATTGGACTAGACTATCTACATTTTTTACTTGACAAATTTAAAAATATATTAAATTAAATATTAGGAGGGTAGTAAAAGGAGAAAACCATGATGAACTATCCTCGTTTTTTTATTCAGCTATATTTTCACTCCACATTTGATCTCAAAGCAGTTGCTCTCCCTTATAATCCTATCTATATTAAGAAGATTAAGAGTATTAAAGACTATCGTTGGAAAATGCCAACTTTTTCAAGATCCCAGCCAAATCTCTTTCTTATTGACAAAAAGTTTGCATTTGCTATACTTTTTGTAAACAAGATGAATTTCAAAATTTGAATTGAAAGGAGGGAATATGAGACAGTACATTCTGAAAATAGCGTGTTTATTCTTTATAGGATTAGCTGTTTTTCTACTGGGATGTAAAAAAGCGGAAGATTATCTGGAACAAGCAAAGGAGAAAGAGGATGCACATAATTGGGAGGCGGCGATCAATTTCTATCAAAAGATATTAGAGCGCTTTCCCGACTACAAGGACAGAGACAAAGTTTACTTTGTGCTGGGGAGGTTATACTTGGAAAAGTACGAAAATGATTCCCTAGCCGAGGATATGTACAAGAAGGGTATCCAAAGTTGCCAATGCGATTCGATAATAGATTCTCTCAAATTAGCTGAAGGGTTCTATGGATTAGGGAAAGTCTATGAAAGACCACGGATAGCGGCAGTAAAACCTTTGGCTGCTGATTCTCTTCATAAGAAAGTTGTGAAAATAGGAGAAAAAGCAGAAATTTTATTGGGTCATACTTTTGAAGGTTACCTTGATATGAAAAAAGCAAAAATCTTAAAGGATAGTGCTCTCGTTAGGATAAAATTTCTTAATAAAAGAGTGAAACTCCCAGTAGGAAATGTATACAAGTGTGAGATATGTGGCAAATTTCTTAAAGCAGATAAAGTCTTTAAAATAAAGCAGAAATATAAACATCTCTATCTTGAGAAATATCCAACTCAGGAAACAAAGAAAGGAAGGTGTTACGACCATCAGATAGTGAAAGTTCGTGTGAAACAAAAGGTGGTATGTCCTGAATGTGGGAAGAGAATGAGAACAAAGACGAAATATGTTTCTTGCATGAGAAGCGAAAGGAAAAATGTAGAAAAAACAGAGAAAGTAAAATCAGAAAAGATGTGTTCATATTGTGCTGCTCATCGACCTACTTTTGGGCATATTGCGAAGGCCGATACTTATGAAGAGGCATCGAGAATGTTTAGGAACTATCGTCCCAAAAATAATTTTACAATTATAGGGAATATTAAAATATGGTTTGGTGGGTGTGCTGATACTCCATATTCGCGTTTGATAGCACATGGATGGACATATGAACCATTAGGAAATGGAGTAT
Organism: Thermoplasmatota archaeon; assembly: GCA_030619765.1. Lineage (GTDB taxonomy): Archaea > Thermoplasmatota > E2 > DHVEG-1 > DHVEG-1 > JAGLML01. The sequence goes on along the minus strand of JAUXAU010000027.1, from coordinate 13,536 downwards.
ATCGCTTTACTTTTAGGTGGACAATTTCTATGTTGACTGGGAGTATAGATAAAGAGGCTATATGGGAACTTGATATTTACGAGAGAACTGTCTGCCCTCTTAATGATGAAGCAGAAGGTCTTATGTATTGAGCTATGGATTTTAAGGGTAGTATTGGGTGAAAAAGGTTCGCTTTGGTGAGTCTTTTTCCTCTTTTTTAGTGTTTTTTTCCTTGACAATTTTTTGATAAACCTTACAATAATATCTGGAGGGTAGTAAAAGGAGCAAACTATGATAAACTTCCCTCTTTTTTTAATTCAACTATATTTCCCCAGAACTACAGTTGATTTCAAGGCAGTTGCCTTTCCTTATAATCCTATCTATATTGTTTCTGTTCCTTCTAACATCAAGCATAAGTGCATCTTAATGCATAATTTTACAGCTTGTTTGCTTGAATCTGGACCCGATTTGCAGTATATCCAAGAACTACTGGGACATAAAAGTAGTAAAACAACAGAAATCTATATCCACGTAAGTAAAAGTTCTATTAGTGAGATTATTAGTCCCGTAGACAAATTGAAAGAAAAGGGAGGTGATAAGTAAAAAGATAAGGAAAAGGACAATTATAGGGTGGTATACTTGAACCATTCGGATATATAAAGTTAGTCAACATTGCTTTCTGTTTTAACTGTTATGGTGGTACTGTTTGCGATGCAGAGGACATAGAAAGCATTCATCAGTTATTTGTTGGTCTTATTGCTTGTGAACTGTTTTATGAATGAGTAAATCAGTATGTCCTGTAAATCTATAAGAAAGGACATCATAGAAGGGGTAATAATGGGCCAAGAAACTTCAATAATTTCGGCTGAGGCGATCTTGAAGTCTAAGAGTGGTCGGTCTCTGGCTCGTGCAGATGTCCCGATCACAGCAGAAAACATCGAGGAGTTCACCCCAGAAGCGAAGACAATTGCGGAGGCAACTCGGCGCCTTCAAGAATTAGGCTTTACTGTTGAGCAATCAGGTGTGACACTGACACTACTGGGAAAACCAGCACAATTTGAAGAGGTATTTAGAGTCAAACTGACCCTAAAGAAGGATGAGTCGACAGGTGGAATAATAGTGAGTCCTGATGGTGAATTAGTGATACCTGATTCGCTCAGAGATATTGTAGAGAAAGTTGCTTTTCCAGAGCCACCTGAGTTCTTCCCTTAATACTTATGAGATTGGGAAGATTGTGTGGTACATGAGTCAAGGAAAGGAGGTGATATGTGGTAAACAACTAAAAGGGTTGACTTACACCTTTGTGGGGTGTGAGTCTGTGTTGAATATTGTCATCTGTAGTTAACAAACCGAAAGGAGGTGAACAAAATGGCTGAAAAAGCAAAACCAAAAAAGGGTGCACCAACCATGCCCCCGGTTGTATATGCTGAAGCATCTGTGCGTTCTGTGCGCGGAGTTTCACTCTTCGAGACTCCGGAACTTGTCACGAGCGATACTGTCCCCGACTTTTACTCAGAATCTCAGTTGGTGAACTCAGCAGTCGAACGGCTGCGCACTGAGGGGTTCAAGGTGTTACAAGTCGGTCAAGTAACAATCACCATTGCTGCTCCTGCTGAAGTTTATAAACGGGTTTTCAAGACAAAAATCGTAGCAGAAGAGCGGGAGGCAATCAAGAAATTCGGTCAGGTGACCACGGCAACTTTCCTCGAGTGTCCGGACACGGCTATCCCTGGGTTAATTGACCCGGCGAAAAGCCCTCTGGCCGATGTGCTGGAAGGGGTTGCGCTGAACGAACCAGTGTATTATTTCGCCTCTGCCTTTCCGCCGTCGAAGGCGTATTGGCATTTAGATGTGCCGTCGGATGTATCGCTGGGAATGAACGCTGTCCGTGCTCATCGTGCCCGCTTCACAGGGCGTGGTGTCAAAGTGGTGATGGTGGATTCTGGATGGTATCGCCATCCTTTCTTTGTTCAACGAGGCTGTCGTGCCACTTCTGTTGTCCTTGGCCCTGCGGCAACCAATCCTGACCACGACGAACATGGTCACGGCACCGGCGAATCTGCGAACGTCTTTGCTGTGGCACCCGATGTGAATTTCACGATGGTCAAGATCAACTTCGTGAATTCGGTTGGGGCATTCAACGCTGCCGTTGCACTTCGTCCAGATATCATCTCGTGCAGTTGGGGCTACAGTAGGAGGAATCCACCGCTGTCAGCTGCTGATCAAGCTCTTGCTGCTGCCGTCGCTAATGCAGTTAGGCAAGGCATCATCGTCATTTTCTCAGCAGGCAATGGGCACTGGGGATTTCCTGGACAACATCCCGATGTGATTTCGGCGGGTGGTGTCTATATGCATCCTGATGGATCATTTGAAGCTACGCCGTATGCAAGTGGATTCGCGAGCAATATCTATCCAGGCCGGAATGTACCTGATGTATGCGGTTTGGTCGGGTTGCCGCCCAGAGCCATCTACATTATGCTTCCTGTGGAGCCGAACGATTACCTTGACCAAAACCTCGCTGGTGGCGCACATCCTAATGGGGATGAAACAGCCAACAACGATGGCTGGGCAGCCTTCAGCGGTACTTCCGCAGCTGCGCCTCAATTGGCTGGCGTTTGCGCCTTGATGAAGCAAGTCTGCCGGCGTTTAACACCTGCTCAGGTGCGTGATATTCTCAAGAGAACGGCACGCGATGTAACTGCAGGTAACTGCCACCCAAACACTGGGGGGCATCCAGCAGTTCCTGGACATGATCTGGCAACGGGGAACGGTTTAGTGGACGCTTTTCGAGCAGCACTGATCGCACGATTTCGGTGTATAATACGTCCACCTATTCCCATTCCCAGGCCTCCAATCGTTCGTCCTATTCCACCTGTGCCACCGACTCTAGTTGAGGAAGAGATAATGGAGGAGGAGATTCAGGCGCTGGAGGATATGATTCTCGAATTGGGAGATTAGGCTAATGGGAATTAGAGGGGCCTTGGATATGAACCCACGCACTGCCGAAACTTTGACTCTTGCTCTTGGAGCACTGCTGATAGCAGTTGTTATTATTGGGCTCATCTTGTTGATATTTTTCCTTAGCGGTCACGAAGAACTACTTTTGGAGATGCTTCAGAGCACAGCAAAAGGCGAGTTTTTGGGGGTGGCTTTCACTGCTGGAGGACCTTTCGGGATGTGGGTCATTGCTACTCTTATTCTACTTCTCATAAGAAAACGCATTCCACTCAGATCGATCAAGTTATTTCTCAACTTCCCTGAGCCAGATCCACAGGTGCCTCCTCCATCACAACCTGCCCATTTCCGAAATGCAAAGTGTTGGTATTCGATTTTCAGTAATGGCCGGCAAGTTGTGCTTGATAAAAAGGTGACGATTCAAGTCGATACCGACGCTGGGCCTTACATCTATGTCCAAACTCCAGGAATCGAAAACCCAGAGTTTCAAGTTAAGTTAGTGTACGTAGGTCGAGAATGGTTCAGTGATAGTTATTCACCTAAGAAAGGGAGTGTGGACTTGCGATGAAAGTTGTAAACACATACAAAAAGCTTCGGGATAACTGGTACTCCTGGACAGTGTCAATCGAAGGCACACCCCAGGAATTAAAAGAGATCAAATATGTCACCTACTTGCTTCACGAAAGTTTCCCTAACCGCCGAATAGTTAGTACGAGTGCAGCAAATAATTTTGCCAGGACAATTCAGGGCTGGGGTGAATTCTTGATTCGAGCAGAAGTAACGATGAAGAGCGGAGAGGTGAAGCACGCAGAACTGTGGCTCGATATAGGGTTTGAGCATACAAGAGAGAGAAAGAAAAACTATACAGGAGATTTGAAGTGATAAAACAGCCTGTAACGCCAGTTAATACGGGTTATATGACATTAGACGAAAGTTAGCTGAATAGAAATAGGTGGAAGTATGAGTGACAACAATAATGCTGTTTTTCGCGAGGCTCAACTCTCGAAGGATTTCTTCACTTCTTCTACGTTTGGGACCTTGATAGGGTGTGCTTTAGCTGCAAGGATTATCTCAGGTGTCCTTATTGGAGTATTGGTGATAAATCCAAAAATTATTGGCTCATTGTATCCATGAGAATAAGATCGAATTTGAGGGAGAGGAGAGTGTTATGAAACAAGATCTAACCTTACTTAGATTGAATATGAAAAAGGAGGAAAAACTATGGAAGATCTTGTTTTGAACAAAAACTATAAAAAAGGAAGCAAAGGGAATAAGGTAAGATTAATCCAGGAATGGCTTTGTCTTCATGGCTTTTATATTTGTATTGATAGTGATTTCGGTCCTGCTACAGATTCTGCAGTAAGACAGTTTCAAAGAAAAAAACGCCTAAAAGTAGATGGAATTGTTGGAAGAAAAACTTTTGCAAAGTTGATCCTTCCAATGACGGATGCTTTAAGATCCATTCCTAGTGATAAAAAGTCACTTGGGCAAATGGTAGTTGCTTATGCAAAACAGCATTTAAAACAACATCCTCGGGAGATGGGCGGTCATAATAAAGGGCCTTGGGTTCGTCTCTATATGAATGGGAAAGAAGGTCCAAAACAGCTGTGGTGTGCAGGATTTGCTTGTTTTATCTTGAAGCAGGCTTGCAAGAATTTAGGTGTCCCATTACCTATTAAAACTTCTGTCTCCTGCGATATTTTTGCAAAAAGAGCAAAGAAAAAAGGAATTTTTTTAAAGGAATCTGATATAGTAAATAAAGAACAAATTACGCCAGGTTCATTCTTCCTAACGAGAAGAACATCTACAGATTGGGTTCATACTGGAATTGTTATTCGAGCTGCAGATGAGGTTTTTCATACTATAGAAGGCAATACCAATGATGAGGGTAACCATGAAGGTTATGAAGTTTGCCAAAGGATAAGAGGATATAAGAACAAGGATTTTATCTTGATTTAAAAAGGAGGCACATATGTGTACAAAATGTTGTTTAGTTCTATTAATTCTATTCTTATCTTATAGCCCTGCAATCTGCCAAGAAACAATAGAACAAAAGTTGGACAGAATCGAAGCAAAGATAGACACCCTACTTACTTTCCATAGAGGTCAGACTGAAAATACACAATCTTATGAAGTTATAAAAGATAGCCTTAATCTATTATGGGGAATTGCAAGTGCTCGTGGCACTGTTCTTGATAAAAGATATTTTGTTATTAACCACAATGATGACTGGAAAATACCCTATTGGGTAGCATACTATCTTTCTTCTTCAAATCTTCAGGGAAATGCAAAACGCACAAATGACTTTAGATCTGATACTCAACTGTCAATTGGCTCAAGATCAAAATTAGAGGATTATCGAAATAGTGGCTATGATAGGGGTCATAATGCACCTGCTGCAGCATTTAAACGAAGCAGAGCTGCCATGTCTACTACTTTTCTTTTATCAAACATGAGTCCACAAACACCAAGATTAAATAGATACATATGGAAAAAACTTGAAGGACAAGTCCGTGACATAGTAAGAGAAGAAGGAGAAGCTTGGATAATTACTGGCAATTTGTTTCTTAGCCCTGACAGTCAGTTTGTTGACCCATCAGAATTCATTGGACCTAATAATGTTGCAATGCCAACTCACTGTTTCAAGGCAATCTTATCTACTAATGAGAATGGAATTTTTTCAATGTATGCCTTTATTCTGCCAAATCAAAGAGACTACATTCCTGGAATACCTGCAGACTATCTAATAAATGTTGACAGACTTGAGGAAATCACTGGTTATGATTTTTTCCCTGAACTAGACAATAACATAGAAGATAGTCTTGAAAGTATTATTCTAAATACATGGCCAAGGTAGGAGGTATCATGAAAGATAACTTGAAAATATACAAAATTATAGCGTTGATCCTAACTGGTGCTGTAGTAATCTTGACAATTGTGTTCGTTCCTATAAACATTCCTTTCTGGCAATTCACCACATCAGATATAGTAACCTTGATTATCTCACTATTGCTTATAGCTCTTTTCATTGAACGTGCAGTTGAGGTTATAATGATAGTCTGGAGAGGAAAAGGTAAACAGCAAATTATTAGTGTTATTAGTTCAGAAAAGAAAAAATCCAAAGAAACTAAAAAAGGTGTAAAAATAAGTGATAAAGAGGATGAGGCTACTAAGAAACTTGAAAGTTATAGTGCTGAAACAAAAACTTTAGCTTTGCCTACTGCATTTGCTCTTGGCATTATAATAAGTGCTCTAGGTGTTAGAGCTTTGCAGCCACTTGTTGATCCAGCTATTTTCAAGAGCCTTGGAAGTACACAGAAAGCTCTATTTACAAGTATAGATACACTTATTACAGGTGCATTACTAGGCAGCGGCTCAGAAGGAATGCATAGGATTTTAGACACATTTCTAAAACTTATTGAAACAAAACGAAAAAGCTACAAAGAAAAGTTAATGCAGTAACGACTCAGCATTACAGTGATGCCATTGTTGTTATCTTGAAGTAATGAAGATGATGTATGGAAATCAGAGTCTGAGGCTGGTGCTGATGATAATATTGCAATAAAGACTGATGGCAAGACAGTGAATGTGATTAAATAATAGTAAAATCTACTTTTATTAAAAAAGGAGGTTTATATGGTTCAAAAAAGCAGTAATTGTGATTTTATTAGTACAGATAAACCTATGTTAGCCTTAATAATAATAGTCTTTTTGAATTCTAATGATGGATATGTAAAATGATGAAGACTTTTTTCTTTATAATAACTTCTCTAATTTTATTTTCATCCCCTCTCTTTTCGAGTGATATATATTATGTTATTCACGTTAAAGATACGATAATAGTTAAGAATACTAGAACAATTCTTAAAGTTGGTGATAAGATTAGCAGTGACGAAGAACTAATTTTTAAATCACCCAATGCAGCAGCGGCTATTATTAGTCCTCAAAAAGGACGATTTACACTGAGTGTTTGTGGAAAAAAGACAAGACGGAAATACAAAGAATTTGCAGATTTTGTAAAGAATTTGCTAATGCCATCTAGTAGTAGAGTTAGTACACGCAGAGGTGAACTCAACAATTTTGTGGATTTGAGAAGTCATTTCACAGGCGGTAATTATTTGATTATTAAAAAAGTTCTTTTAAAAATTAATGCTGATGCTTTCCCAATGACGGATACCTCTTTTTTCTATGTGAAGTATACATTTGATAATGAAGTCATTAATAAAAAATTGACGTTCAGCGGAGACACGCTAATTATCGATCCTAAAACGCTCTATACATTTGAAGGAAATCCTATACAATCTTCCAGAACTTCAGATACCAAAATTTATTATTATCAAAAGAAAGAAATAAAATCGATATTAATAGCTGAATTTAATCCTGTCATTCCAGACGAAAATTTACTACGAAAAGAATGCATGCTTTTGATATCACAGTTAAAGAAACAGGGGAAGGATGTCATATCAATCTCAAACGAGGTCATCGCATTTCTGAACGAGTTTTACGGTAAACCAAATATGATGGATGTAACACACTGGTTGAATAAAACTTTCAAAATAAAAGATAACCTGTAAAACATCTAAATATTAGAAAGGGAGCACATAAATGAAATTAATTAAAGCAACATTTATCGTATTCTCTTTTTTGATTAATTGTTCCTTGATATTTGCTCAAGAGAGCGGCAAAGTTAATGAGAGAATTAAAGAGCTTTATTATCAAGCAAATATTTTCCAACAAAAGAAAGAATATGGAAAGGCAATCGAGAGTTACACAAAAATAATTGATCTAGATCCTGGCAATGTCGATGCCTATTGGTATAGGGCAAATCTTTATGGCTATTCACAAAAATTTGAATTAGCAATTTCTGACTATCGCAAAGTAAATGTTCTGGATCCTAATGTTCCAGGAGCGTTCGGAAATCTGGGTTGGTATCTGATTCTACAGGGGAAGCTTGAAGAAGCAAAAGCACCGCTCAAGAGAGCACACGAGATGGAGCCTCATGTCTATGCGTGGCCTGTCAATTTAGGACATATTTTCTTATTATCTGGAGATGAAGTAAAAGCACGAAAATATTATGAAAAATTATTAACTTTACTAAACTCTGAAGAAGAATTCGAGAATGGACCGATAGCAGATTTTAAGTTATTCATTAATAAAGGCTGGAACCCCAAAGCCTGCTTAAGGGAAATGTTGTGGATGCAAAATGTATTTCGTAGCGAAAATCTTACCCAGAAACCAGAAATCGTCATTCAAACAGGGCATTTAACTACCATTTATTCCATCAGTTTCAGTCCTGATGGTAAATATATTATTACCGCAAGTGAAGACATGACCGCAAAATTATGGGAAGTTTCAACAGGTCGTGCAATCCGCACCTTTAATAATGTTGGGTCAGAAGTGAGTTACAGCCCCAATGGCAAATACGTTGCTACCATTGGTAGTGAATCTCACAATGCAGAATTGTGGAATGTGTCCACAGGCAGAAAAATTCGCACTTTTCGCGGGCATTCTCGTTATATCACTTCATTAAGTTTTAGTCCGGATGGTCAGTACCTTGCCACAGGAAGCTCGGATAAGACAGCTAAATTATGGGATCTTAAAACAGCAGAGGAAGTTTATACCTTTGATGGTCATGTTTATGAGGTCAATTCCATCGCTTTTAGCCCTGACGGTAATTATCTGGCCACAGGTAGTAAGCATGATAAAACTATCAGGCTGTGGAATGTAAGAACCGGCAAGGAGTATCGGACCTTCGACTGGCAGCCAAATTCATTATATTCTGGGCCTATCATTTTTACTCCAGATGGAAAGTATATTATTTCCACTAATGATAACAAATCTATCAAATTCCGAGATATTGCAACAGGCTATATAAAAAACTTTTACGATGGATATGTTGGAGACGTATCCTGTATTAGCCGACATGGTAAATACCTTTTCACGGCAGGAAGATATGCTAAGGCCAAATTATGGGATATATCTGAAGGAACTGTAATCAAAGTGTTTGATATTGATTCAGGTAAAATATCATCCGCGGCTTTCAGCCCCAATAATAAATATATTGCTACAGGGACTAATCATGCTGAAGCATACTTATGGGATTTGAAAACCGGGCAAAAAGCTCGGGTGTTCAAAGCCGGGAAGACCTATGCACGACCTGTCAAATTTACGTCTGATGGAAAGCATCTACTGATGGGACATAAAGATAATACAACCAAATTATGGGAATTATCGACCATTCGACCAATGCGAACTTTTCATGGATTTTCATTAGGTTTTAGTGCCGAAGGCAAATATCTTGCCACAGGTAGTGTTGATGATACTGCTAAATTATGGGATGTAGCTACGGGAAAGAAAATACAAACTTTAAAACCTGAATGTAAGTGGTTAAATCCAGTTGCTCTAAGTTTGGATGGCAGACATATGGCAATACAGTGTATGGATTCAAAAAGGATTGAGGTTGAAAAAGAAACGGGCTTGATACAACCAATGTGGGAATATATGGCTACAATTTGGGACGTAAAAACAAGTAAGAAAACCCGAACATTGAGGTGGTTGAGTGAATATGCCAAAACTATTTTGGTGGGCTGGGGGACATCTTATTTTGAGACCGTAAAATTCAGTCCAGACAATAATTATGTTGTGACTGGTCATCCTTCGCAGAATGCCATAATTTGGGATGTTAAAACCGGCAGGGACATCATAAAATTTAGTGGACATCGGGGAGAAATTACTGAAGTGTGTTTTAGTCCAGATGGTGAATGGCTTGCTACGGCGAGTTGGGATGGTTCTGCTAAATTATGGGATGTAGCTACGGGAAAGGAAATACACACCCTATCCGGACATTCAGGACGTGTTCATTCTGTCACTTTTAGTCCAGATGGTAAATATATAGCAACGGGAAGTGAAGATGGCACAGCTAAACTATGGGATGCAAAAGAGGGTTTATTAATCCGTTCATTTGTGGGGCATGTTGGTGATGTTTTTTCCGTCAATTTTAGCCCGTATAGCAAGTACTTAGTGACTTCCAGCGCCGATGCGACTTCGAAACTCTGGGAGGTCTCTACCGGGATAGAATTGGTAACATTTTTTTATTTGGATGAGAACAGTTGGGTAGTGACAACACCTGATAAATACTATACATCCTCAAAAGGAGGGCTAAAAGATATATGGTTTAGGCTGGGAATACAAGCATTTCCTTTTGAACAGTTCGACTTGAGGCTCAACCGTCCTGATATCGTCTTACAAAGGATCGGCCTTGCTCCTCAAGAATTGATTGATGCTTACTACAGGGCTTACCAAAAAAGGCTTAAAAAGATGAATTTCACCGAAGAGATGTTGGGTGAAGATTTTCATGTGCCGGAAATCACTTGTGTCACCAAGAACCTTCCCATTTCTACCAGCAATAAAGTATTAAATTTTAAGATTCGGGCTTTGGACTCAATATACCTTTTAGATCAGTTAAATGTTTTTGTTAATGATGTTCCAATATTCGGGACGAGCGGTATTAATTTAAGAGATAAAAAAGTGGCCTCAATAGAACGTGATATCAGCCTCGAACTTTCAAACGGCAACAATAAAATTCAAGTCTCCGTACTCAATGAGAAAGGATCCGAGTCCCTAAAGGAAACCTTTGAAGTCCTCTATAGGGGCGCTAAAATAAAACCTAACCTTTATCTTGTCACAATTGGGGTTTCTAAATATCAAGATACCCGCTTTAATCTGGAATACGCTGTTAACGATGCGAAAGATTTAGCAAAATTGTTTGGTGGTAATAGAAATTTGTATCGTGATATTTTTATCAGAGAACTCCTAAACGAACATGCAATTCGAGAGAATATTAAAGCATTAAGAACCTTTTTAAATTCTTCTCAAGTGGATGATGTGGTCATTGTCTTTGTCGCCGGTCATGGTGTGCTGGACGAAAAGCTCGACTTTTATTTTGGCACTTATGATATAGATTTCAACAATCCAAAAGGAAGAGGATTGTCTTACGATGAACTAGAATCAGTAATAGAAGACATTCCAGCACGTCGAAAACTTTTATTGATGGATGCTTGTCATGCGGGAGAGTTAGATAAAGAAGATGTTGAATTGGCTGTTTTGAAGCACACCGAATATGGTGAGGTCACTTTTCGTTCTTCTGGAAAGGGTGCCCGGAGAAAAGAAGGCATTGGATTAGACAATGCATTTCAATTGTCACAATCTTTGTTCGTTGATTTAAGGCGAAGAACCGGCGCAACTGTGATTGCCTCCGCAGGCGGAGTAGAGTACGCTCTGGAAGGAGAAAAATGGAAGAACGGTGTGTTTACATTTAGTGTCCTTTCTGGTCTAAAGGACAAAAAAGCAGACATAAACAATGATAGTGTTATTACAGTTTGTGAATTACAAGAATATGTTCAAAAAGAAGTTATTAGACATACAGATGAAAAACAAAGACCAACTTTCCGTTCAGAGAATTTGGCCAATGATTTTAGGATTTGGTAAAATTGAAGTGCTTTAAAATTATAAATAAAAAGCAACTTTTACTTGTCTTCGCCTGCATTGCCCATTCAATATTATTAATATTCCTTACAATATTTTGGTTAAACATAGAAACAACTTATGGCGACGAAGCGGCGTTAATTAAATGGACATCAGCCATTAAAAAATTGCTTTTGGACCTTGATGACAAACCAAATAGAAAAGAGTTTCTTTTTATAAACGTCTCTTGGGATAAACAACTTGTCGAAAAACTGGATAAAGATGGTTTATTTCCGATAGGCAATCAAGCAATAACCGACCGAACAAAACTGGCCAGATTATTTCAAATATTAAATAAAAAACCCGATAACCACAAATTTGTGTTGTGCGATATATTTTTTGAAGGTTCATCTCCTGCCGATTCATTACTAAAGTCTCAGATTGAACAAGTAAGAAATTTAATCATACCTTATCACAAAACTTCTGATGGTAAATTAGATTTACCTCTTTTTTCTTCCCAACTCGGCCTAGCTGATTATAACACCATCCAAGAATCTTTTCTTAAATTTAGCCTTATCCATTCGGATACGCTAAAGACAATCCCTATTGTGATGTACGAAAAATTACACCATGCAACCTTTTTGAAACAAAAATACTTTTATTACATGAACAATAAGCTAAGCCTGAATTCGATCATTTTGGATTTCAGAATCAGAAATTATCATCTTACAGGAGAAAACGCTTATTATGATTATTGGCATTTAGGGGATTTATTAAAGCTTGCTGAGTCAAGTGGTGACCCTACAATATTGGATTTAATGAAAGACCGCATTTTAGTGATCGGAGATTTTGAGGATCGCGATCTACACAGTACTGTACTCGGTAAAATGGCTGGTCCACTTATTATTATTAACGCTTATTTGGCTCTGGTAAATAAAGAAAATATTATTTCAATGACATTTTTAACTCTTTTGTTTTCTGCCTATTTCGTTATTTCAGTGAATGCTTTTTCCTCGTTAAAGTTAGCAGAGATTTCTATTATAAGAAAACTATATCATACAAGGATTGGGAAAACCCTTATCGAGTTCATGTCTTACCTTATATTTTTAGGTGTCATCTCAACTCTTTTTTATTTTGCCTTTAATATCCATATAAATATTCTATTTATCGCGCTTTATATGAAATTTTTGGAGATACTAATTAACCTGCTGAAGGATAAAAAATTAAAAACAGGTTTCGGACTTTGGAGGGACTTTATGAAATTTGTAAGATTGTTTTGGCATAAGGTATTCAGCTACATTAAGTAGTGAATAGGGGTTGCGTCTTGACATTGGACATTTTCGCCTAACCAACGGATGAAGCCTGACGGGCGAACAGCTCTGCTGCCCGCCCGCAGCTTATCCGGACCGTTAGAGAATATATATGAACAACAAGAATATAATAAAAACCCGATTTCGTCGTATAACACATATCAAAGGTTCTGTGTCAAAGAAAGCCCTCCCATAACGATTTCGTCTATAAAATGTCAACTTTGCCAAGATTCGACCCCTAAATTTAATGACTTTCCCCGGGGAAATGAAGCAGTTGAATTTGCTTGACAGACTTTACAAACAGTATATAATAATACTATCATACTATCCTTTAAAGGAGGGTAGTGTCGGGAGAAAAATGAGAGGCTCACTTTGGTGAGTCTTTTTCCTCTTTTTCAGTGTTTTTTACTTGACAAATATTTGATATTTCTTACAATATTCATTGGAGGGTAGTAAAAGGAGGAAATGATGATGGGTTACCCTCGTTTTTTTATTCACCTTTATTTTTACCGAATAACATTAGAGAACAATTTTAGGGTTATATCTTCACATTACACTTTTACTGAAAAAATGTGTTTTTTTTGATGGAAGGGGTTGAATGTATTATATTATAATATGGTAGGATTACGAGGCAGGCTATTTATGTTTAAAAGTAAGGTAATAAATGGAAGGGTAAACCATATAGGGTTGGTTCTGCTGAGCTGTATGTTTTTGATTGTGTTTTTAAAATCGGACGCATATCCACAATATCTAATGTCTCTATATCAAGACCTGACCCTATCTATGTCTGATTCCATTGTTGATACTATGAAAGAAGAAATTTCTATGG